>NZ_JAWDMQ010000025.1:0-20752 GCF_046536515.1 Caldisphaera sp.
TGGGGAGGGGGCGGCAACGGGGCCCCGACCCAGTTCGTGAACCTCAACTCAACGCTCGGCCTCTACTATGTGAACTCCACCGGGAGGCTGACGCCAATGCCCTCTCTCTACACCTTCGGCTCTGACACTGCTGAGAGCGCCTACAACGTCCACGACTCCCTTGTCAACGGGGTGCCCAACGCCGACGCTGGGGGCGAGTGGCTGGGCGTCCTGACCAACGACTTCAACGTGTACCTAATAAACGGCTGAGCTCAAGGGCCCAGTTAGAACCCCTCACCTAAGCCCTTTTTCTGGCCCCGGTCGGGCCTCAACCTCAATGATTACCTTGTTAGCCATGTCCCCAATCGCAGAGAGAGCAACGGTGAGTGCAATGAGTTGAAGCGTCTGAAGCCTCTGCACCCCTAAGGGGGGAAGATCTTACTATATTAACCATGCGTCCTTAAAGGCTTCCGCATGTCACGCCGCCAACTATCGACGCCACAACCTTCAGCTCCTTGTCAAGGACTATCACGCCGCCTCTCATGTTAGCCCTCAGCTCCCCGACCCTCTCCCTCAAGTGGGCCCCTATGGATGTAGCTAGGTTCTGGGTCGCACCCCCACGGCATCAGATAGGTTGATCCCAACCCTATACAAGTTAGCCATACCTATTTCCAGCGTGGAGGCACTTCCGGCCAGTGTGCCAGACCCCCTAATCCATACAGCCCCGCCTTTCGAAACCACGTCGATGCCCCTGCCCATAAAATGATGAGACTGGCCCTCAGCACGGCTGACCCCCTGAGGTCTATTATGATCACGTCACCTGGCCCAAGGCTTCCAGGGTCAGTGAGCCAGCTAAAAGGCCCAGGCCCATAACCTAGGGTGGAGCTGGGAGCCTTGCAGGAGGCCGACGAGAAGCAGATGCTCAGGCAGAGAATATGGGACCTCATGGAGAGGACCAACGTGGCATCGTTTCCAAGACCTGTCCACGGCAGGATACCAAACTTCGTAGGCGCCAGTAGGGCGCATGGAACGCCTCCTTGGCGAATATCCTGCCAAAGGTGAGCAGCACGGCCGTTGGCACGCTGTACACGAGGAACGTGTAAATTCCGACCCTGAAGCCCACCCTTGACCACACAGAGAGGCCCTTTCCCCTATCCTCCCTGCATTTACCCGGCTCCCTCGGGGGACCTCACAAGGGGGGACAGCGCAACCACGACTATGCCGAGCGGCGTGAAGAAGAGGAAAGACAGCCTCAGTGGGAAGTGTGCCAGGATCAGGGACTCCAGGGCAGGGCCCGCTATCAGGCTGATGGTCAGCGCGAGCGTGTAGGCTGCTATGACCCTCTCCCTGAGCCTCTGGTCAGGGAAGAGCTGGGCAGCCGTCATTATGTTCGGGAAGATGAACCCATAGCTCACCCCCGCCAGCGAGACGTAGGCCAGGACAGGCATCCTGTTTGAGAAGGTGAAAGTGAAGAGGCTGAGCGCGTAGAGTGCGCTGAACAGGATGAAGAGGCGCCTGTGAGCTGTGACGCTCACCCTGCTGTTAACGAGCGCGGCCACGAGGGTGTAGGTGAACATGGTGGCCATGAGCAGGCCGACCTCGAGCTGTGTGTATGTCAGGTCGAACTTCGCGAGGAGCAGGACAGTCGTCTGCAGCACGTTGTTACTTGCCCTCACCGAAAGCGTCAAAGTGACTATGATGGCCACTGCCTGTACCAGGCCCGCGGCGGAGCTAACCTTTTCCCTGTCCCTCAACAACAAAAACACCTCAGATCCTAGGGCGGAAGGCCCTCAAGCTGACTTTACCGCTTTACTCAGCTCGTGCTGTGGCCTTAGCGGCAGCTCTGCAAGGAGGAAGGCGACGGTAACTACCTCAAGCATCAGGAACGCACCAGCGAACCCAAACCTTCCGTCAGAAGCCAGCAGCCCAACGGCGGGCATTATGGCTAACATTATCATCATGGCTGAGCTGAAGAACGACCGGGAAGGTCGACGAATATAGCTTAAGCGTCAGGGAAGCTATCAGATACGCCAAGATCTGTAGCGACAAGCAGTGTGTTGACTAAGTATATGAGTCACTCGTGAGGTACGTGGTACGCGGCCAGGCCAAAACAACCTAGCCAACATGAGTTAAACCAATAAGTTAAGAAAAAACAAGTAATATTAAAAGGAATATATAAATATGCTAAATGACCTTTTATTAACTAATACATTAATATAAGATTAATTATTCTTTATAATAAAAATAAAAAATGGGTGAAAAAATGTCTCTAGATGAAATGAAGAATGCATTGGAAAGAATTTATGAGAAGGGTTCTGAAAAAGTACCAGAAATTAAAACATGGAATAAAGTTTACCAGTTTGTTATAGAAGGTGTTGGAGAATTTTACGTAGAACTATCAAATGGAAAAATGAAGATTTCAAACGGGAAACATCCAAATCCAATAGCAACTCTTTCAGCAAAGCCAGAAGTAATGAAAAAAATTATAAGTGGAGAGCTTGATTCCATGAAAGCGTTTATGACTAGGCAACTAAAAATTACTGGAAATGTGTTAGATACTGTTAACCTTAAAAAACTTATAGATTCAGGTCTAGGAAAAGAATAAACCTATATTTTTTAAATTATTTTTGTCTATTCTAAATTTTATAAATTCAGGCTGAACTCTTTTTATTATGGAATTATATATATTTATTGAATTAATTATTCCAGAGTTATAGCCATCTATTAATAAGAAATGTGCTGTCTTTCCTTCTTCTATTAGTCTAGGTTCTAGACCAACTGATTTATAACCATTTATATATAATGACTTCATTAATTCTTTAGCCACCTCTTCACCTCTTATCCTATTTAATCTCAAGATGAGGAGTAGCTCATATGTTTCTCTAAAAACATCAGGTAAAAACCAAGAAGCGTTGTCAGTTCCTATTGCAAATTTTATATTATATTTTAATGTTAGTTCTACAGGAGGAAATCTCATTCCATGCCACATATTGCTAGAAGGACAGAATATTAGGTAAATGTTTTTATGTGATAAGTTTTCGAAGTCTTTCTCATTTAAATAGAGACCATGTATAAATGCATTAAAATCGGATTTCATTGCAATTTCAAAATCATTGTTTTTTCTAGTTTTTTCATCTTCTGCTATATGGGTCATAGAAGGCTTAAACTTTTTTGACAAATCTATGACGTAATCTTCTTTATAATCAATAGGGCTTGAAATTCCTAAACCATCACAATTGTTCGGAAAGTCTGGACCAGGTCTACCTAGCACTACAACGTCCATATCTTTTACATATTTTTGTGCTTCTTTTGAAGCCTTGCAACCTATTCCTCCCCCTTCTCTAAAATCTACAACCAATCCAATTCCCATATTATAGGCTATGCTGTAAAATGAAGATATTCCTCCTATTAGTTTCTCATAGCTTAAAGAGCTCAAAAGTTTATGCTTTAACCCATTAGGGTATGCAACTAATTCATGAAGTTCTTCTTTAACCCCATATTCAGGAAAACTATTATCACCGCTGTGTACATGGGCGTTAGCTGGCTGCGGAATTGCTATTAGGTTCTCATTACCAATATAGTTATTACAATTATTAGATTTTTCTATAGATTCAATAATTCCATCTTCATTTATATTTATGCACACGTTGTTTATTATATCTAAGTTTTCGCCAACTATTGCAATACCGGATTTAATTTGCATAGTTGTCCCTAACTTACTAACAGATTATAATAATTTAAATCTGTTGATTTGAATTTAAAAAGTGACAAAGATAAAGTAAGTGTAGAAGCTAGCTAGGGGAAAAAGGATGTCATTTTACGTCGAGCAAAGGTGGAAGTCAACTCTGTTGAATCAAGCATATATTATATTATATTCAATTTTGGCGGCAATAATAGGAGTTAATTATTTATTATTTATTTTAGTTATAGTATTTGTTATAATAAGCATGTTCTTGCAAAGCTATTTAAGTGGAAGTCCAATAGGTAAAAATACTAAAGCGCATGAGGTACTGCAAGGTAAAAGGCTTTATCATGAACCGGAAACAAGGAGCATACAAATGAAGGATAAGCAAATTATGGTAGACTTTCAAGAGCAATCCCGTTTTACTATGTATACAACAATAGGTATGTTTATAGGATTAATATACTTCTTTGTATTGTTTAAATATGTACCAGATTTATCAAGGTACTTAGAAAACTTCATAACTAATTACAGGATAGACTTGTTCCTAGGTTTCTTAATATATTTTGAAGGGTATTTTGCTATTACTATGTTAAATACAATGTGGGCAGTAAGTAGAATTAAGAAACTTCCCATGGTTAACGTTCCATCTCAATATACAGTTACAGATAAGGGCATTGTAATAAAAGGTATGTTATCAACAAAAGGGATAGCTTTTCCATTACCAAATGAAACCAATGTTAATATAAATGAAGAAAGAAGATTTGTTGAAATAATTAAAGAGGGTAAAAGAACAATAACAAAGTTAAGGTTCTATTCTAAGAATCCAAAGAGGTTATATGAAATAATAAAGAAGTATGGTAAAATGGAGCAAACAAATTAATGGAATATATAAGCTTTAATATATTCTACCCTACAAATAAAGCATGAGAAATGGTGAAAGGTGTATAAGATGCCGGGAGAAAATAAGTCAGTTAGTCCCATGAAGTATTTAAGAGACGCGATAGATACTCAGGTATATGTTAGGTTAAAAGATGGAAGCGAATTTGTAGGTACTTTAAAGATGACAGATTCAACTATGAACCTGATATTAGATGATTCCATAGAAGTTAAAGATGGGAAGCAAGTGGTTGCTAAAATAGGAAAGATACTCATAAGGGGAAGTATGGTTCAATATATAAGTTTTACTCCAGACGTTGCTGCAGGAGAAGCTTTAAGCAAATAAAGGAAATACCAGTCGTTATAAATAGATCAATAAAATAAATTCTTTCAGAAACGGAAAGGTTTTATATCTGTTAATGCATAATAATAAAAAGATAAGGTGTGAGAGTTGCCAATTAGGACAGTGCTGTTAGGGGCTGGACCAGGCGCAGCATATTTTGCTGCAGGGATCGAAAGGATAAAGATGGGCGAAATAGATAGCTATGGTATACCTTTTGGGAATTTGTTTAAGTCATACAGACCTGAGGATATACAAATTGTTGGGGTTTTTGACGTAGACAACAAAAAAATAGGCCTAGATATGTATTCGGTAACAAGTAAATTATTAAACGAAAATAATGTTCCAAATTCATTAAAAGACATTGAAATTCTAAGAGGATTGCATTGCAAAAGCCTTGCAGGTTTGCCTATAGATGCCACAGGGCTTGACGATATAATTGGGGATCCTAATATTGCAATAAAAGAATTTATTTCCTTACTTAATAAATTGAAACCGGACGTGATCGTTAATATAATTACAACTGAAAAGCAAGTTCAAGTAAATAATGAGTCTGAATTTGTTAGATTTGCAGGTAGTTGCAATGGAGGTGCTTCTTTGACTTATGCATATGCAGCTGCAGAATATAGCAGGCTATATAATAAGGTTTCTTTTATTAACTTGACACCACCCTTATTAGCAAATTCGCCTGGCATAGTGTCATATTATGAAAAAGTTGGAGGTCTAATATTTGGGGACGATGCTGCGACAGGTGCAACACCTCTCACTGCAGACTTGTTAGAACATATGGCAGAAAGGAATAGAAAAGTTTCATCAGTTGTTCAATTTAATATAGGAGGCAATATGGATTTCTTAAGTTTAACAGAGCCTGAAAGAAACAAGTCAAAGGAAAATACTAAAGGAAGCATAGTTAATGATATACTTGGTTATGATGCCCCTCACTATATTAAGCCAACAGGATTTTTAGAGCCATTAGGAGATAGAAAATTTATAGCAATGCACATAGAATATACAAGTTTTGGAGGATATACAGATGAGATAGTTGTAACCGGAAGAATAAATGATAAGGCTAATTTAGGGGGAGTAATGGCATCAATAATTCCTATAACCAAGGCATTAATAGAGAGGGGATATAAAGGAACTAACTCATCAGTAAACAGGTTCTTTATGAAAAAGCCAGGTCCTCTTGGAACAAGGAATGTATCGAGGATTATTGCATATAATGAATTAATAAAGGAATTGAAATTATGGGATATAATTTAATAATTAGTATAAAATTTAATGTAAATTTTAAATACATAAAACTTTATATTCTTCTAAAATCTACAAATTATAATTTGTAAAAGTGATAAAAATGATAACACTGGATCAATATATGTTATCAATAGTATCTGGTGTTATAGTTGGATTTTCTCTTGGCTTAATTGGCGGAGGGGGCTCGATACTTGCTGTGCCTCTTTTGCTCTATTTTGTAGGATTGAGTAGCATGCCTAATGCAGCTCATATAGCATTAGGGACAACTGCGTTAGCTGTAGGATTAAATGCTTTTGCTAATTTTTATATGCATTTAAGAAAAAAGAATGTGGCAGTAAAAATAGGTGGAGTTTTTGCTGGAGTAGGAGTTGTTGGATCTCTAATAGGAACTTATTTGGGCCATATAACACCTGGTAATAGTTTATTATTTTACTTTGCAATTGCTATGATAATATTAGGATTTTATGTTGGATTCGGAAGAAATGCAGTAAAGGCAGGGACCCATGAAGAAATACCAAGAATTAATGAATCAGCTATTAAATGTAAAAAACTAACAACTAGATCATTAATGTTAGCCGGTTTGTTTGGCTTCATTGTAGGTCTTGTAAGTGGATATTTTGGAATTGGAGGAGGATTTTTAATTGTACCAGCTCTTATGTTTTCCGCTTCCTTATGTATATCAAGGGCTATTGGAACTTCTTTAATAAGTGTGGGAGCTTTTGGACTGACAAGCGGGCTGCTTTATTTATATTATGGTAATACAATAGTTTCTATATCTTTATTATATTTAATAGGAGGTTTATTAGGAGGGTTTATTGGTACTTCTTTAGCTGTCAAAGCTCCTAAAAATACTTTGAAGAAAGCCTATGGTATAATTATAGTTGTTGTAGGAATATATATGATTTTCAAGGTTTTGCATCTAGCTTTATAAGATGATATAAAAAATTAATAATAATATATTTTGCTTTAATTTTTATAATCTTTATCTGATAATAATTGTTGTGTGATCAACATGAAAAGCAGAGCTGCAATTTTAAAAGAGTTTAGAAAGCCATTTTCTATTGAGGAAATTGATATCAAACCAAAAGAAAATGAGGTCGTTGTTAATATAAAAGCTGTTGGAATATGCGGAAGAGATCTAGTAATATGGAAGGGAGGTTTTAAAAATTTAAAGCCACCTTTAATATTAGGTCATGAGATATTTGGAGAATATAAAGGGAAAAGTGTAGCAGTTTTTCCAGCAAAAGTGGGGAAAAGTTGCTTGGATTTAATGGAAGGAAAAGAAAATCTTTGCAATGATTATTCAATATTAGGTGAAAGAGATTTTGGGGGGTATAGTGAATATATAGCCGTTCCTGAATGGAATTTAATAGAATTACCAGATATGGATTATGAAAAATATGCTGCAGCATCTTGCGGAGTAGCAACTATAATTCATGCAAACAATTTAGCTCATCTTGATAAAGGATCTAAGGTATTAGTTACTGGAGCAAATGGTGGTGTAGGTATTCATGCTATTCAATACCTTTCAGATTATTATGATGTTTATGCTTATGTAAGAAATGAAGAAAAGGCCAAGATATTAAAGGAACTAAATGTTACACCTGTTGTATCATTTGATTTTTATAAAAAAAGCGGAAAAATGGATGCTGTGTTTGAAATTGTGGGTAGTTTAACTATAAACGAAAGCATGCTTTCATTAAAAAAGCAAGGAAAACTTATTTTAGTTGGTAACATATCTGGTGAAGCTATAAACTTGATGAGACCAGCTTTTATTGTAATGAATGAAATTAGCATTATAGGCTCAGCTGCTTATACAAAAAAAGAATATCAAGAAGCTATAGATTTTATAAGCAAAGGAAAAATAAAACCCTTTTATAAAGCATATAAATTAGATGATATAAACGATGCATATAATGATATGATTAACGGAAAGTTAATTGGAAGGGCTGTATTAAAAATTTAAATTCAAATATAAAAATAGTAATGGGGGTTAGATTGGGTAATGTTGTAATAATAACAGGCGGGGATAGAGGAATAGGAAAAGCTATAGCTAAAAGGTTCTCAAAAGAAGGTTATGAAGTAATAATTACTTACAATAAGAACAAAGAAAAAGCTGATGAAACATTAAGAGAACTAAAATCAGAAGGAGCAGCTAATGCATTTGGTTTTAAAGTAGATGTTTCTAATGAAGAAAGTGTTAGAAATTTCTCAGAAATAGTTAATTCAATGGAAGATCATGTAAATGTTTTAGTAAACAATGCAGGAATAATTAGCTATACTTCTTTTGAAGAAATGACTTTAGAAGAGTGGAATAAAATTATATCTGTTGACCTAACAGGTGTATTTTTGGTTACAAAGTATTTCTTAAGTTTATTAAAAAAATCGCAATGGGCTTCTATAATTAACATATCAAGCATAGCGGGTGAAACTGGAAGCGTTTTTGGAGGAGTTTCTTATTCGGCTGCAAAAGCAGGAGTTATAGGCTTTACGAAAAGGCTGTCAAACGAATTAGCAAAATATGGAATTAGAGTTAATGCTATTGCACCGAGCTTTGTCAATACAGATATGGTAGCAGAAGTCTTAAAAGATGAAAATAAGAAAAAAAGCATTATAGATTTGCATCCTCTAAAAATAATTTTAGAACCAGAAGACATAGCGGAATCAGTCTATTTCCTCGCAGATCCAAAACTCTCCAGAGGTATAACAGGTCATATATTGAGTATTAATGCTGGAAGATATACATGAGGTAATTATTTTGCTTGGTAAACTGAGAAAATATGTAAATGAGGTACTGCCAAAGACCGTTGGAAAATATCTATCTAAAATAGGCTTAACGCCTAATGGAGCTACATTAATAGGATTTATGTTTGCAATAATCGCTCCAATTTTAGCTTATTATAGGATTTATGTTTTAATTCCTATAATGATAGTTCTTTCGGGGCTTATGGACGTAGTTGATGGAGCTATTGCTAGGGCAACTAATAAAACTACAAAATTTGGAGCATATTTAGATTCATTGACTGACAGAATATCAGACATGTTGTTCTTTTTGGCTTTAATATTTGCTGGCGTTAATCCTTATTTATCTATTATTGCATTAGGATTTTCAGAAGTTGTGAGTTATGCCAGATCAAAAGGTGAATTATTAGGAGTTAAGATGGAAGGGGTTGGATTGTTGGAAAGGAGTGAAAGGCTGATTCTTTTGTTTATAGCATCGATATTTGCTATTTTCAAATTAAATCTAATAGCTAATATAATAATATTGATAGTTGCGATACTTGGAGTAATAACTATTTATCAAAGATCTTTAAAAATTAAAAAAGAATTGAAAAATCAATGATTTATATTATGGTATAATAATGCATTTATTTTCAATAAAAATTTAAAATATAATTAATAACTAATTATTAAATGCATTTATTGTATCAGTTTTTTCTATAAGCCCATCTTCATCAAAAACCAATTTACCGGCAATGAAAGTGCTTTTTATATATCCATAATTTTCCTCTAAGAAATGACCGTAATAAGGCGCTTTGCTAAAAGTTTCTGTAAATTTCCATACTTTATCCTTATCTATAACTATTAAATTCCCCCTGTACCCCTTTTCTATTAATCCATAATTCTTTAGCCTTAATATCATTGATGGCGAATAAGATATATAATAAAAGAAATCAGAAATGCTAATCAAATTATACTTTACAAGTCTAAATATAATCCATGGCCAAGTTCCTAACCAAGGAATACCTGAAGGACATGTTTTGAAGTTTTCTTTTTCTTTTACAGAGTGCGGAGCATGGTCACTGCATAACGCATCAACATATCCATTTAAAAATAATTTTAATAAGTTTTGCCGTATAGTTTCATCTCTTAGAGGTGGATTAACTCTATAGTAACATCCTTCATGATAGCTGTTATAAAAAAGATGATGCGGTGTTACATCAACAGTATATCTATATTTTTTAGCTTCAATTACCGTTGAAGGACAGCTTGCATGGGTAATGTGTATTTTGGCGTTGCTATTCATTTTATGCAAATAATATACTGCGGCACTTTCTAAATTACAACCCCTTAATATACCTCTTAAAATGTTTTCTTCATCATTAATTTTTTCAGCCTCAGGCATTTCTGGATGGAGTATAATAAGTTTATTCAATTTTAAAATTTCTTTTACAATTTCTATTCTATTTCCCAAATCTTCTGGATATATCTTGAAACCTGCAATTGGTAATTTTACAATTTCTTCTATATCATCTATGTTTTTTGGAATAGATGAATAAACACCGTAATCAGTATAACTCTTTTTCTTTAAAGAATCAAGTTTTAATTTTATTGACTTTTGATTATCAAGTTTAGGTTTTGTGTTAGGCATATCTACAACCAGAGTAATTCCGGATTGAAGAGCTGATTTTGTTCCGCTCTCTTCATCTTCTTTATATGAGAGATCAAGACCTCTCAGATGAACGTGAAGATCTATTAAACCAGGTCCAATGATGTATTTTTCAAAATTAAATAATTTTTCAGATTTCGGCAACTTTGATACTGAATCTATAAAACCATTCTCGTTAACGTTAATGCACCCATTCCCAAGAAAGCCTCTGCTATCATATATGTTTCCACAAATAGAGCTTATTGAACTCATTGGGATTCGCCAATGAGCTCTTTAATCACATCTTCTTCAGTTAATATTGATCCACAATAATCACATTGGAGTTTGATTTTATCTTTGCTTAGCAAAGTAAAGCTGCTCGCTATTGGTTCATTAGACTTTCTTGTTATGCATGTTGGATTATTACATTTTAAGGTACCCTTTATTCTATTAGGTATTTCTACTTTGTATTTTTTGACCACTTCATAATCCTTTATTATGTTTATTGTTGCATTCGGAGAAATTAAACTAATTTTTTCCAGATCTTCCGAATTTGGATAATAATCTTCGAGTTTTACTATATCTTTTTTCCCCATAGTTGTGCTAGGAACATTCATGACAATGGCTATTCTATATCCTTCGTTTCCTTTTATGTTCAAAATTTTTAACACAACTAAGGCTCTGCCCGAATTAATATGATCAATAACAGTACCGTTTTCTATTTTACTTACGAGAAGTTTTTCTTCTTTATATTTATCCAAATTTATTCACCTCCTAAAACTAAAGACAATAATGCCATTCTTAATGGAACTCCTAGGCCTGCCTGTAAGAAATAAGCCTGATAATTTGTATTATCAACGTCTGGGCTAAGCTCATCGACCCTTGGTAATGGATGCAAGACTTTAGCTGTTTTTTTAGCGTGCATTTCAAGAAGTTTTTTAGTTATTTTATAACTACCTTTAACCTTCTCATATTCCTGGAGATCTGGGAACCTTTCTTTTTGAATCCTAGTTACGTAAATTATATCAGCTTCAGAAATTGCTTCTATATTTTCTTCTTCTCTTAGCCTTAGTCCATGATCTATAGCAAATAATTTGATTTCTTCTCTTAATTTAAGCTGTTGAGGAGAAATTAATATTATTTCTTTAGGTTTAAACATAGACAAGCCGTAGATAAGGCTGGAAACAGTTCTTGAATATTTTAAATCACCAATTAAAACAAATGTAAGCCCATCTATTTCACCAAATAGCGTTTTTGTCGTATATAAATCAAGCATTGCCTGAGTAGGATGATGTGATTTGCCATCCCCTCCGTTAATAATAGGGTTTTGTGCAATATCTGATGCAAACAGTGCTGCCCCTTCAAATTTATGTCTTAAAACTATGGCATCTACATAAGAATCCAACATCTTAATAGTATCTGCAAATGTTTCTCCTTTAGCTACGCTAGTTCCTTCTTCTCCAGTAAAACCCACTGTTTCAGCGCCAAGCCTTTTTGCAGCTGTTTCAAAACTCATGCGTGTTCTTGTTGATGGCTCAAAAAAGGCAAGGCCTACTATTTTATCGCTTAATGTTTTCTTTACCTTTTTTTCTTTTAATTGCTTTCTCATTTCATCGGCTTTTGAAAAAAGAAATTCTATATCTTCCCTATTAAAATCTAAAATATTCACAACATCTTTATTAAACCAACCCATTTTAACCACCATATAGCTCAAAAATTATATTATTATAAATATTCACATCAATTAATTTTTGATAAACCAGGCTATTTAAAATATCTCTTAAAGAAAATAAATAATACAAATTAACACCCACCTTTTTTAAATTCTCTATTGCTCCTTCACCCCTATCGACTATAACTATAGAGGAATTGACTATGCCTTTCTGCGTTTTAACAATGTTTATGGAATTTATTATGCTACCTCCAGTTGTTGAAACATCATCAACTACCAAAACGCGCTTGCCGCTTACATCAGCTCCTTCTATTTTACTGTCTGTTCCATGACCTTTAGGCTGTCTTACGTAAGCCATTGGCATTGAATTTAGATAAGCAACTATAGATGCCCAAGGAATTCCACCTGTTGCAACTCCGGCAATAACATCTAGTTCTTCATTTTTATTTATTTCATTAACTCTTAAACTCAATAGATTAGCAGTCATTTTAAATGCATCAATATTCCCCAGTAACTTTCTCATATCAATATATATTGAACTGCTTTTCCCGCTTGCTAACAAAAATTTCCCAACTTTTATTGAACCGGTTTCATATAAAATTTTTGAAAATAAATCAATATTTTTTACTTCCTGCATTCATACATCCCCCTTTTTTGTTCATATATAAGGAGTTTTGTTGCTTCTTTTGGATCAGGTGAATTTGTTATAGACCTACCTATTATTTCATAATCTGCTCCAAAACAAAGTGCAGATCCTGGTTTGGCTCCTTGAACCCCTATTCCAGGAGAAAGTATCTTTATTTCATTTCCCAACTCTTTCCTAAATATTTTTATTATTTCTGGTCTTGTTGCCGGTAATACTATTCCCCATGGATTTATATCTTTTATTAGGCTGATTATATTATTTATTTCTTTATCGTAGATTTCTTCTGATCCTTTATGGCTCATGGATCCAACTAGTATTAATTTCATGTTATTTTCATCTAGGTAGTTTTTTAATTTATCCAGAGCGCCATTTTTACCTATAAAAGAGTGAGCTATTACTGCATCTGCATAATTTTTAAAAATTTCAACCGTATCTATCATAATATCTCCGATGTCAGCAAGCTTCAAATCTATAATTAAGTTATTTTTGCATATTTTCCTTATATTTGATAAAAGGTTTATATCATGCTTTAGTAACAATGGCATTCCTAGCTTTACGCCTGCTACCATGTTGCAAATATTATTTAAAATGCTTATTACGTCTCTACCATCTTCAGTATTAGATTTATCGACTGCAGCAATTAAAGTCAAATATACCCACTTTACTAATAACTATTATGTGGGTATAAAAGTTTAAATGTTTGTAAACCAATTTAAAAACGATTCATGAAGTCTGCTTAAATTAGATCCTGAAGGATCTATTAGTCCGTCAACGCTTAAAATACCATCAAGTAAATTATTAGGTAAATGATCAAAGAGCTTATATGAAAGCTCTCCATATCCTTGTATTAAATATGATCTTGCTATTGTTATATCTTGGTCGCATCTCATAGCGGGATTAATTTTGAAAGGCTCAAAAACAGCGATAACAGGTTTTCCATAATAGTTTGCTATTATGCTTGCATTTTTAGTTCCAACTTTATTAAATAAACATCCGTCGATAGTTATTGTATCAGCCCCTATTAATACAAAATTTGATTTCTCAATTGCATTGCTTATAGATGCGTCTGGATAGAGTTCAACATTTACACCAAGGCCTTTTATTTGAGTTGCAAATATAGCCCCTTCTCCTCCTGGATATGATTCGGCAACCAAAACTTTGTTTATTTTATTCTTATTCTCCTTTATTACATTATATACGTTACTGCTGTTGCTAAGGGTAAAGACGCTAACATTTTCACTAAACAATTTGTTGCTATATCTTATTATAGAATTTCTTGATAAATTTATATATTCTAAGAATTTTTGAGCAGCTAAATATAGATCTTTTTTTGAATCACATGAATTTTTAAGTATTAATGATAAATTGTAGAGGCTTCCCATAGCTGGATTAGCATTCACAATAATTTTTGCTATTTCATTTACATCGTTACATGAAACTACTTTTGCTTTTCCTAGTTCATATACCGCTTTAGCCATAGCTTCTGCACTCCAAGAGGCACCTCTAACTTTTTCTCTAGAAACTTCGTTTGCTATTTCAATAATCTTCTCCACGCATTTGCACCTGCATATACATACTAGTAGGAAAGATTTATTAATGAGTAACAACTGGATAGGGTATCCAGAGGTGGAAAGGTGAAAACAGGCAACTTAATAATAGCAATTTTGATAATAGTGATTGTCGGATTTGGAAGTCTGGGGCTTTTCATGATTTCATTGTATAATGAGATGCAAAAAGAGATAAACAATTTAAATTCAACCCTTGCAATTTATATTAACAACACGCAAGCAACATTTAGTGAAAAAATAGCATTTTTAGCGAACGAAGTTGGAACTTTAAAAAATAACGTGAATAGCATTAATTCTAGCATAAATAGCGAAGTTTTATATTTGGAACAAAAAATTAATTATTTTGCAAATCAAAATAACTTTCCTGTTACATTATTAGATGCATCTAACAAAACTGTTACAATACCGCAATATCCGACAAGAATAGTTTCATTAGATCCTGCAACAACAGAAATATTATTAGCAATAAATGCTACAGATCAGATCGTTGGGGTAGATAACGATAGCCTTTATTATTTGCCTCCACAATATGAAAACGAGCTGATTAGTCTATATAATAGCGGAAAAATAATAAATATTGGAAGCACATATTCGGAACCAAATATAGAGCAAATATTGTCGGCTAGACCAGATTTAGTTATAGGCACATATGAATGGGAATTTTCATCAGTTGCAAACGTATTAGAAAATTACGGGATACCGGTAGTATTATTACCATCCTATAATTCCTTAGGTGATCTTTATAACGCAATAATAATGGCTGGCAGAGCAACAGGTAATGTAAAGCAAGCAGTTAATTTGGTAGAGTCTATGTCGTCAAACGTATCTTATTTCAGGTATTTAACAGCTAATATTTCACCCCAAAACGTATCTTATTTGTTGTGGATAAATCCAACTTACGTTGCGGGCGGCGGCACTTTTCAAAACGATATGATAATGCTCTCTGGAAACAATAACGTATTTTCTAATTTATCTGGATGGCCAGTTATAAGTCCTGAAGAATTATTAAATGCTAATCCAAGTGTAATAATAATTGATAGTAATGGTGGGTTAATAAATGAAACTGATTTAATTAATTGGTTACAAAGTTCAATAGGCAATGCTTACGAAAATATAACTGCAATTAAATACAATAGAGTCTATTTGATAAGTGGATATTATTCCGATTATTTAAATGAGCCAGGCCCATTAGTTGTATATGGTATAAAATTATTTATGATGATAACACATCCAAACATATTTAACATTTCAAGCGTTCCTAATAATATATCTCCAACAAGCTTTCCAATAAACAAATAGGCGAATTTAATGAAAGCGTCGATTAATAATATTATAACAATAATTCTAATTTTTTTATTGCCAATATCATTTTTGATTTCTTTATCAATAGGTCCTTATTCTAAAGTGGGTTTTTATCAAGTTATTCAAACAATTTTAGGAATTAAGCTTCAATCTACTTATAGAGATATATTAAATTATAGGTTAATGAGGACTTTAGCCTCATTGCTATTAGGTATAGGATTATCTTCATCAGGTTTAACTCTTCAATACACTTTAAAAAATCCATTAGCAGACCCATATTTATTGGGAATTAGTTCCGGAGCAATTTTTGGTGTAACTTTAGCGGAATACTTTGGGTATTATTCCTATTATCAACTTTATTTCATTTCATTAATAGGAGCTTTAAGCAGTCTTGGCTTCATTTTGTTAATATCTGCAATTTTTAGGTCATCCTCAACAACAATAATCATAGCAGGAATTTCTTTATCCTATTTGCTAAGTGGATTAACAACAATTTATATGATAAAATTGGGCCCAAGAATACCGAGCGTTCTTTTTTGGCTATTTGGCAGCGTATCTTTTACTACATTGGGTACATTAGAGAAAAGTTCTATACTAGTATTAATTTCATTAGTGTTTATGTTTTATAACTGGAAGGCAATAAACACTTTAATGCTAGGTGAAGACATATCGAGAAGTTTAGGCGTTAAAGTATCTTATATTAGAATAATTTCAGTAGTGTCCGCTTCTTTATCGACAGCAGCATTGGTTGCAATGGCAGGACCTGTAGGTTTTATAGGCTTAGCGGCACCTTGGATGGCAAGGCTTATAGTCGGTAGTAACTTTGGGAAAGCATTAATTATGAGCCTTCTAACAGGGTCGCTTTTAGCCATTTTTAGCGATATATTGGCAAGGCTCGTTATCTATCCTAGTGAGGCACCATTAACGGCTATAACAAGCATTTTTGGGGCACCTGTCTTAATTTATCTTGCATTAAAATATAGAGGTAGGCTTTAATGGAAAGCGTTTATGTAAATAATGTTTCATATTCAATAAAGGACAAAGAAATAATTAAGAAAATAGACTTCAGTTTAAATGAGGGAGAAACATTAGCTATATTAGGCCCTAATGGGGTTGGAAAAACTACTTTGCTAAAAATAATTGCAGGTCTAATAAAGCCAACTTATGGTAATATCTTGCTATACGGGAAAACACCTGAAGAATCGAGAAAAATCATTTCATATTTACCAGCTAATCCGAATATAGATCCATATGCAAATGTAGAAGATATACTTTTAGCACAGCTTTATGGTAATGATAAAAAGTTTTTTATTAGTAAAGATGACGTAAATAAAGTTAGGAAATGGTATTTTAAGTTTTTTGAAAAGAATTATTTGAAAACCCCTTTTAGTAATTTGAGTAGCGGAGAACAAAGATTAGTGTTGCTTTCAGGCTGTTTCGCTAGAGATCCTAAAATAATTCTGCTAGATGAACCTGTGGCTTTCCTTGATATAACTAATCAGGCAAAAATACTTACGTTTATTAAGGATATATCAGCAAAAATGAAAATAACGGTTATATTTACTATGCATGAAATATATTATGCTAATGTAGCAAATAAAGTTTTACTATTGAAAAACGGTCAGATCAAATCTTACGGATCTCCAATGAGCGTGTTAAAGAAAGAAATAATAGAGGATGTATATAAAATAGAATTAATGGAATTATCTTTAAATGATAAGAAAATGTTCTTTCCAAGCATTTTTTAAAACTGGATTCTAATCAGAAAAAATTTATATTAAAACTTAAAATCTAGAATGAATAATATATATAAATGAGGCGATATGGTATGGTATCATATAAGAGATATGAACTTCCTCCATTACCTTATTCGTATGATGCATTAGAACCTGTATTAAGCAAGGATATATTAACATTTCATCACGACAAGCATCATTTGGCTTATGTAAATGGGGCAAACGCCGCTATTGAGAAATTGGAAAAATACCTTAATGGCCAAGAGTCTAGTTTAGATGTCAGAGCAGTATCAAGAGACTTCGAATTTAACTATGGAGGTCATATACTTCATACACTATATTGGTTAAACATGGCTCCTACAGGTAAAGGAGGTGGAAGTCCTGGAGGACAAATAGCTGATGCAATAAATAAAAATTTTGGATCTTTTGAAAAATTCAAAAAAGTTTTTGGCGATGCTGCTAAGCTAGTTGAAGGGGTAGGATGGGCTATATTAGCATTGGATCCAGTAACTGGAGATCTTAAAATAACACAGGTAGAGAAGCATAATAGTGTAATTACAATGAACTTGGTTCCGTTGCTTGCGTGTGATGTATTTGAGCATGCATATTATCTTCAATATAAAAATGATAGGGGAAGTTATGTAGATAAATGGTGGGATGTAGTTAATTGGGATGACGTTGAAAAAAGGTATCAAAAGGCGTTAACGTTACCCAAATTAATATTATAAAGCCTTTTATTTTTTATTTAATAGATTTATTTATTGGTGCTGTGTATGAAAGTTATCGTCACTGCTTCAACTAAAGGGATTGGATATGGTATTTCTAAAGTTCTATTGCAGTATGGTAATGAAGTTGTAATTTCAGGTCATAACGAGGAGAATTTGACAAATGCTTTAAATAGCTTGAAAGACTATGGTAAAGTTTACGGCATACTTGCAGACATGAGAAATCTAAATGAGGTTAAAAACTTAGTTGATAAATCAGTTAACATATTAAAGGGATTAGATGCTTTAGTTTATGTAGCTCCTCCACCTAAACCCGGTAACTTTGAAGAGACCCAACTAGATGCATGGGATGAAGCTGTCAAATCATTACTTTTAAGTGCAGTATGGATAACTAAGTTTTCTTTACAATATATTAAAGATACCAAAGGTTCCTATGTATATCTGAGCAGTTTTGCAATAAAGGAACCTCAAGAAAACCTAATATTAAGCAACGTTGTTAGAATTTCTTTAGCTGGATTAACAAAAAGCTTAGCAAAAGAACTAGGTAAATATGGGATTAGGGTAAATATGATAATGCCTGGGTGGATTGAGACTGAAAGGGTTGAGGAGATTGTAAACTCTAAAGCTAAAAATGAAAGAAAAAATAAAGAAGAAATAATAAATGAAATAGAAAAAGGTATACCATTGAAAAGAATGGCAAAACCGGAAGAAATTGGAGAACTTGTTAATTACTTAATAAGTAAAAATACCTACATTAGCGGAGCATCGATACCATTTGATGGTGGTTTATTAAATAGTGTTTTTTAAATATTTGAAAGGTATTTCATTATTGCATTTGCTGCATCCATCCCGCTTTTTAGAGCAGGTCCTAGCTGTGATGGGCCATGAACTACATCACCAGCAGCAAAAACCCCTTTTCTTGTAGTCATTAAATTCTTATCAGTTACTATTGTCCCCCAGTCTGTCAAAGTAATTCCGCAACAGTTGTTTGTTAAGGGTGCAGTTGGTCTTTCTCCAACAGCTTTTGACGCAAAATTAAATTCCACTTCAAATTCACTACCGGGTATTGGAACTGGTTTAGGTCTCTTTTCTCCAGGTGCATGAACTAATTGGTTTCTTATTATTCTGACTATCCTTTTTCCATTAAGTTCTTTAAATTCTGTAGGTACTGTTAGTTCCCATATTTCTACGCCTGCGGCCTCGATATTGTTCATCTCCATTACTCCCATGGGGGCCTCTTTTTTACTTCTTCTATAAGATAAGACTACCTTAGAAACCTTGTTCTTAAATTCATCGTAGGTTATAGGAATGTATGCTGCATCTTCAGCAGTATATCCTCCTCCAATAACTAAAATCTTTCCTGATATGTTAGGAACTATGTCCCATGGTCTATACCCAAACTTCGCTAGGTGGGTCGCTACAATGAATTCCATTGATGGAAATACCCATGGCAAGTCTTCACCTTTAACATTCATTTTGTTGCTTTCCCATGTACCGGTAGCTATTAATGTTGCATCATGCTCTTTTATTATATCTTCTAGGTCTATTGATTGCTTAGGGCTTATAATTTTGTCCATTATACCATAGCTTATGTTTGCGTTTATTTTTGTATTTAATACAAATTCTACTCCTGCGTCCATTAATTCTTTAACGCCTTCTCTAACAGGGGGTTTTGGTATTCGGAATACATGTATTCCGAATATTAACATACCTCCGGGCTCCGGCAACATATCATAGACTGTAACTTGATAACCTTTACATCTTAGAATTCCTGCAGCGCCTAAGCCGGCTGTTCCGGCTCCAATAATAGCAACTTTTTTACCAATTCCTGTTGGAACTTGATCCGGCTTACACCTTAAAAACTTCATGCTTTGTTCACCTCTATAACAAATATAGGCAGGGATTAATAAATTCCTTAAATGAATTATTTAATAGGTGAAAATATGTCTTGTCAAGAGAAAGCAAATGAGGAATGTAAATCTAGGTGGCTCATATGTAAAGAAGGATTACCTAAAGAGCTCGAGAGTTATTTAAAAAATTTTAGAGTTTTGATGCCTAATGTCTTGTTGACGGGACTTTCTCAAGATATGAGTAAAGTTTATTATTTGTTTTACACCAATAGGGGCTCCGGTTTTTTCGTTGAAATGGATAACGTTTCATTTAACTTTTCTGATTGTAGGGAAATTGTTAAAGGAGATTTATTAACTAATGTGCCTAGGTTAATCAGGAGTGATGAAAATCTAAGGCTTGTAGAATACATAATAGATAATATAATGTTTCCGTCCTAAACTATATATCATCATTTAAAAGCATTCTCTATAAAGAAATAAGTGTGATGAAAATGAGCACACAACAATACGATTATAGAGGGAAGGAATGTCCGGAGGGATATGTTTTAGTTACTAGACTGTTAAGCAAAATGAATCCTGGAGAAACGATAGAGGTCATAATGGATTCTTGGAGGTGTGCTACAATGATAGCTTACGAATTTGCTAAGGTCGCATCTATAGAAATGAAAGTAGACAAACTTAATCAAAAAGACATAAAATTTGTATTTAAGAAGAAAGTTCAATAAAAATCTTTTAATAAGGTGTTGATAT
>NZ_JAWDMQ010000026.1:0-20238 GCF_046536515.1 Caldisphaera sp.
CGTTGGGGTCGAAGGAGTCCCATGACCCACCTACCACAAGTGGGTGGTTGAGGGCTAAGTCCCTACACTTGATCATGATTGAAGATAAAATGATTGAAATGAAAGTGTAGGAACAAACGGTTAGAGGCATACTTCATATTTATTTTCAGTTATACGTACCTCATCAATAACTATCATTTATTTTTAATAAATTTTTAAATTTAAAAATTTACTTATTCCTAAAAGAGGTGATGCCTGTCATACTTTTGTCATAGATTTGTATTCTTTTTCAAATTCTTTCTTTTCCCATGGAAAAACTACCCATTTATCTACTTCTTCAGCATAAAAATCTGGCACAAGTCTAGTCCAGGGCTTCATATATAACGTTGCAGTCTTTATTTCCATAGGCATGTAGAGCGAAATAGCTTGTATCGCAAACTCTAACGTTAAGCCCGAATCGCTTACATCGTCTACCAACAAGACTTTTTTATCTTTTATAGGCAATGTAACAGGTTGTCTCATATATGGTCTTTCTCCTTTTTGGCCGGCCGCTATGTATAGCTTTATTTCCATAGAACCAATGTCATCAATACCTAATCTATCTGCTAGCAACCTTCCTGGAATTACTCCGCCCCTTAGAACAGATATTATTACATCAGGTCTATATCCCGATTTTAGTATTTTTTCTCCTATTATATCAATACCTTTTTCTATATCTTCCCATGATAATAGTAGGACTTCTATTCCTCCATGGTTAACTGGCAAAATATAAATTTCATTAGCCTCTTCTTCATCTTCCTTTATCCTATAATCAACCCCGTCTACAAATACAACAAAGCCTGGTTTAGGATTCCCGTCATGATCGATAGCTATTGATAAGTCTGGGTACTCGTTTACTAATTTTTTTAAGGCATCTTTCCAAGAATTCGCATTTATCTCAATAGCTTCACTACCATTGGCCCTATATTTTAAAGCGGCTAGAAGTTTAATTTTTATGTTCAAAGTATTTCTCCCAGCTCATTGTTGTTGAGCGGTACTTGTGTTTTCTTCCATAATCTTTTGTTTCTTCTTACTTAGCTTTACTAAACTTGTTATATAACCTGCTACCTGGTTCCTTAACCTTTTCGATTTATAAGAAGTAATCTTTCCTACAACTTGTTTATTCATATTAAAGTCTTCTGTAAACAGATCCGGATGATCTCTTAACAGTTCTCTTGCAAGACGTTTTATCATTAGAGTTCTTACCTTGCCCAAGCATTTCACCTAATTTATTCGTTAGTTCTGGAGAATTTAAAGCTGATTTTGAGAACAACAAACCTCGCCCCTTCTAGGGCGGGGAGGAGGTCAGTTTAAAATTTATTGAGTTTGTTAGATTTGAAATATTAGGTATGTTATATACCTAATAGCTTTGCTATGTCATAAATTACTGTAGGTTTCCAATAAACCTTTTGCAAAGATTTTAATATTCCGAGAATCCATACAATTAATAATCCAAGATCAATGAGAATTGATATAATTGTTCCTAGGATGGGTATAAAATGTAATCCAAAAGAGATAACGTCAGCCACAATAATTATTACAAAAAACGAGATAGATAAATAAGACCAATATTTAGCAAATTTGTAATTGGGTTTAAGAATTAGTGCAAGAATTCCGCCTATTAAGGGAATAAGCCAAGCTATGAAAGCCCACAATTTTTCATCATCACTAATAACATAACTTTCTGTAGATGAACTCATTTTTTCACCAATTATTAATTATATAAGCGGGTATATAAATACACTAGAAAACACATAAAATAAAATTTTTATAATATTATATTATAATTAAATTTTATAAATTAATAATTTTCCAAGTTATACTTTAAAAAACTAGCTTTTATATAGGGAAGGCTAATATTAAGTATTTAATATTTTAAAATAATTGAGCAAAATCATTGTTAACCGGGGGGTTAACAATTAATATTAGTAAAACTTTTTACAACTATTTTTCAATATATTAAATGCCCAGTGAAGAATGGTATTACCACTGATATTGATGATAAGGCTGAACTGAGGGTAAAACTTAAAGAGTATTAATAAATTTAAATATGTAATTTTAAATATTTTTATAATTTAGTATAAATACTTAGATTTTTCTTTTTAAACTTTACACAATAAATTAAAGTCGGGGAATTAGTTTGACAAAGAGCTATAAGTTCGATGTAGTGATAGTAGGCTTAGGTCCAGCAGGGTCTACATTAGCTTATTTTTTAAGAAAAAGTGGCTTGAATATTGCAGGAATTGATATGGTTGATGAAGATGGCCTTTGGGGAAAACCATGCGGAGATGCTATAGGAAAACATCATTTTGATGAAACAGGGCTTCCTTATCCTGAGGGGAAGGAGTTAAGTCAAAAGGTTGATGGTATAGATGTAATAAGCCCTAAAAAAGATATTGTTCTAAGAGTTAATGGAGAAGGTTTTGTAATAAATAGAAACCAGTATGGGAGAAAACTTGTAAAAGAAGCAGAAAAATCTGGTATTTCGATATTTTTGAAGACAAGAGTTACCAACCCAAAAATACAAGAAAACAAGTTAGTTGGAGTCAATGCAATAATGCCTAATGGGGAAAGCGCAGTTTTTGAGGGAAATATAATTGTGGATGCGACAGGTAATGGAGGGCTTTTAAGAAGGCTTCTACCAAAAGAATGGCCTCCAAACGAGCCATTAAACCCATTAGACACAAACATAGCATATAGAGAAATAAGGATACTAAATTATGAGATAGAAGAGCCCAGCTATTTGAAAATTTATTTGGACCAGGAGATTTCTCCAGGGGGTTATTGGTGGTACTTCCCTGAAGGCAAGGATAAAGCAAATATTGGTCTAGGAGTTCAAGGAGGTATGAATTATCCTGCTCCTAATACTATATTTAAAAACAGGCTTGAACAAATTGATTTGGTTAAAAACTATACAGACATTATTAATGCTTCTGGATCAAAAGTTCCTACAAGAAGGCCTGCAAACACCTTGGTATGGAACAATTTTATTGGAATAGGGGATAACGGCTATACTGTAAATCCAGTTCATGGAGGAGGTATGGGATACGCCTTCGTTTCTTCATATTACACTTCTCAAACTATTATTGAAGCATTTCAAAACAAAGACTTTTCAGCTAAAAGCCTCTGGGGAGCAAACCTCAAATATATGAAATCTATAGGAAAAAGGCAGGCAGCACTTGATATATTTAGAATATTTTTACAGAGGTTATCAAATGATGATATAGAGTATGGATTAAAACATGGAATAATGAAGGCCGAAGATGCTTATGAAACGAGTGTAACTGGTGAATTGAGTGCTAATATGGGGGTTTTAGAAAAGGCTACGTTAGCATTAAAAATGCTCGGTAGACCATCACTTTTATCAAAGCTTGTTGTGGTGGCAGATTACATGAAAAAAGCTCAAAAAGCTTACGATATTTATCCGCAAAGTCCTCTAGAATTAAACGATTGGATATTATACGTAACGTCTTTATATAAAGATTATAAAACAAAAATAGGGATTTAAATTTTTATTATATATGAAATTATTAATGAAATTATTAGTAAAATTCCGAAGTTCAGCACCAGTTTGGCGCTCATTACATCAAGAAAATCAAACTTATCTTTAAGCGCTGTTAAAATTATTTTAATTGACTGAGGTAAAGTTAACAATTCTAAAACAGAATAAATAGGTAATATTTTGAATATGAGCAGAAACCCTAAAACAACGTAAGCGAAAATTATTAAATATATGTAAAGATATTTTGATTTTTCATATTTTAATAATATGGGCAGTGTCTTTATTTTAGATAGGCTATCCCTTTTTATATCCCTTATATTATTTGCCATTAGTACATCATCTATTAGAATTGATATAGGGAGGCCTATTAAGATCCCAATAATAGAGATTTTACCTGTACATAAATAAAACCCTGCTAAACACAAGATCAACATGGATATTATAACTGAAAAATCTCCTAACGCTTTATATTTTAAATATAATGGAGGAGCGCTGTACTCTATGCCTATTAAAAATCCTATAAAACCTAAGAGAAAGGCTAAAGGTCTTCCAAGAATTGCTATAATTACTCCTATAAAAATTGCTATTCCACCAAGAATTAATGCTATATTCTTTACTTCTTCCGGTTTTAATTTAGTGTGTAAGACTAGATGAAACCTCTTTTCTTGCATATTATTTAACATGTCAATCTTTTTTATGTAATCATAATAATCATTTATAATGTTTGTCATCATATGAAGGAATAGTTCTCCTATAGCACCTAATACTATAAGAAAGATAATGTTAATATTAAGACTTTTAAAATAAATCATTCCAAAAAAGATACCTATTAAATATGTAGCAATAAACATTGGGAGGGACCAAGGCCTGGAACCTGCAAATATATCCTTAATTCTCACCATTTTAACCACTTACCAGTGATCAATTCTTTTATTGTATGAAATCCTTATAAATTTAATTTTGCAAACCTTTATTTTCTTCAAAAATATAAAGAAATTGGTGGTAACCAATTGTGTTGCGTTTACAGAACACATATGGGAAAAGAATTGAGATATTCAATCCATGGAATGAGTTCTTAGTAAATATGTACGTATGCGGCCCAACAGTTTATGATTATACTCATATAGGCCATGCAAGAACCTTTGTAGTTTTTGATGCAATAAGAAGATACTTATCGTTAAAGGGATATAATGTAACTTACGTGCAAAACATTACAGATATAGATGATAAGATAATTAATAGAGCTAAGGAGACAAACTCTGACTGGAAAGATATTGCAAATATTTATTCAAAAGATTATTTAGATAACCTAAATAGACTTAATATAAAAATAGATTTGCATCCCAGGGTTACTCATCATATATCTGAAATAATAGATTTTATACAAGGATTAATAGATAAAGGGTATGCATATGTAGCTCAAAGTGGTAGTGTTTACTTCAGCGTAGATAAATATCCAAACTATGGAAGGCTGAGCAATAATTTTAATAAAGCTTATTGGAATCAAGGTGAAGGAATAGTTTCTGAAAAGAAAAATCCTTATGACTTTGCTTTATGGAAATCATATAAAGAAGGGGAACCTTATTGGGATAGCCCTTGGGGTAAAGGAAGGCCAGGATGGCATATAGAATGCAGTGTTATGAGTTCTAGGTATTTAGGGAATAAAATAGATATACACGGAGGCGGGTCTGATTTAATTTTCCCTCATCATGAAAATGAAATAGCGCAAAGCGAATCTTATTTTGGCACGTCTCCATGGGTCAAATATTGGCTTCACACAAGTATGTTAACAATAAAGGGAGAAAAGATGAGCAAAAGCATTGGTAACATAATATCGCTCAACGATGCTATATCAACATGGGGAAACAATATATTAAGACTTTGGCTTTTGAGCTCCCATTATAGGGCAATAATAGAATATTCTGAGCAAAGCCTAAATCAAGCAAAGAGGCTTTTTGAGAGATTAAATACGATTTCGCAAGATGTTGTAAAGAGGCTGAAAAAAGAAGACTATACAATCTATATGAGAAATGAAGATATTGAAAGCTTTAGTAATTTAAGGGAATTGCTTTTAAAATGGTATGAATCAATGGATAACGATTTTAACATGAGCGAAGCAATTAGATATGTTTGGGATTTAACAGACATTTATTATAAAAAAATTCAAAATTCAGAGTCTTATGCATTGATATCCTTTACTTATAAGGTCTTGCAAGAAATGAACAAAGTTTATGGAGTTTTAGATGATGTATTATCAAAGGAGTTTTATGTTGAAAAAAACTTGACTCCAGAACTCATAGACCTTATATTAGAGGTAAGGAAGCAGCTTAGAGAAAATAAAATGTATGATTTAGCGGATCAAATAAGACTTAAGCTTTCATCGATGGGAATAAAAGTTATTGATAAAGGAAACAAATCGGATTACTTACTTTAGTTATGAAAGCCTTCTCTTTAGGATAGAGCTTGATTAATAAATTTATTAAATTTCTAAATTTTTTGCAGTTTCTCTTAAATTTTTTGCAGTTTCTTCTTTAATTACTTTTATATTATTATACAGACATTCTTTAATGCATTTCTTTTTTTCAGTCACATCTTGAATAGTTGAACATCCATCATAAAGGCATTTGTTTTCTATTGAAGATTCGTCAATAAAAAGGGTTATTATATTGTCAATTTCAACCCTTTTTATGATCTTTTCCAATCCTGACATATTTAACAGTTTATTTAAATCAGTTACGTTTATGAGCCTTTTATCTATAACGAATCCATTAAGTTCAGAATTTAAAGAATTTATTATGTTTTCTGCTATTTCTTTATACAAAAGTTTTTCCCCATTTATTCAATTTTTATTTCTTTTCCTTTAGGTTCTTCTTTCTTCTTTTTTACTTTTATTTCCAGTACACCATTTTTATATGTTGCTTTTACACTATCAGGATCAATTTTGGAAGGCATTTCTACTTCTTTAGAGTACTTTCTCATATCTCCGGTAGCTTTTATATATATTTTGTCTTCAGTTGCATTTACTTTTATGTTTTCTTTTGCAACACCAGGCAGATCTGCAACAATCCATATCTCATCATTATGGTCTATTATATCAACCATTGGTTCTATTTCATCGCTAACAATAGGTTTACCAAACTTACCTTTCTTTATATTACCAAATTCTTCAACTTTAGGTATGCCATCCGGCCCGACAAAAATTCTTACCCCATAATAATATGGGTTTTCTCCTTTAGCACCTTGCTTTGCTAGATTATCAAAACTTTCTTCAAATTCTCTCATTTCTTCCTCCATTTCTCTCATTATATCATCAAAAACATCAAATATAGATTTCTTTTTCTTTGGGTTATTACTCATTTTCTCACCTATATAATTAAGAGTAACAAAAGCTTTTAAATTAATTTTTTAAGATTTAAAAATTTTAGATTTAATATTTATAAAATTATTGATGAGTTTAAATACATTCATTTATAATCCTGGCTAAATAAGTTATTCATGGGAGAAAAAATGAGCAAACAAGAAAATTCACTAAATGTGATAGAAATAGAAGGGCTTGCAATGGACGGTCTTATAAAGAGCTTTACAATAATTCAATGCGATAAACCAAAGGAGTATAAAAAGATTCGTGCGGTAACATTTGATGGTAGGGAAATAGAGACTGCATGTATTGAGCCAGACGCTGCTAACAGATTAGCAATGGTAATGAATTTATATTTAAGGAATTGGTCAAAATATATAAACTGGGGAGATGAAGAGAAAAAAGCTTAATATTAAAAACTAATTACTTTTTAAAGTTAATATTATTAAGCGGCCCCGCTGTCTCACGTTGCCAGAGACTCCATGTTGGAGGATGAAGATGATGGGCAAACGGTAATGCGGGGTACATTATATTATTTTAAAAATTGCAAATCAGAACTCTTTTGGATCACCACCCATAGTTGGGAAATCTCGTTCTTAAGGTCAGGGAGTGTTTACCCGTGGCGTAACTTTCCCTTACTTTTAATTCCGCCACGGGCACCCCTCTTAAGGTATCATACACAGTCACCCTTAACTCATTAGGGCTAGTCGAGGGAAACACCACTACCCTCCCATCTACCTTTTTTGCCAAGTTAAGAGGAGCAATGGAATCCCTTTCCAACATCGCTTTACCACTCTCCAAATACCTAGCATTTACCTTGAATATTTTAATACCCCCACCCTCGTGAGCAGTGCCCGTCATCAGGTAGGGGTTAAAAACCTTGACAATTCTCTCAAATAATAAGATTAACTCTTTTCTTTACATTTTTCAAATATTTTTTCAGACTCCAATTTATATTGATCAATTATTTTTTTCCATTCCCCATCTATTTCTTGGTTTTCTACAAACATTTTATAAAGAGTGTATTGTATAGAAAATCTAATAAAAGAGCTTCTTGATATACCGCATTTTTCTGTTAATTTGTTTATTAGGTTTAGTTCATAAGATGATATTTTGGAACTTATTGTTATATCATTAATAGGTTTAACATCAATTATTATGACGTTTTCTTCATATGTCAAATCAAACACCTATTAATTATATTTTGCCGTATTATATATAATTTAACCAGATTATTAAATATGTTTAGCTCGGAGTAAATAATAAAAGGTTTAAATTTTCTAATGATTGTATACACTATTTAAGTTTTTATTAAAATAGGGTATACATATTATGTAATGTATTCATTACTTTTAATAAATTATTTTCATTTAATATATTTAATAAGAGTTACGCCGCGGGTATACACTAAATGGATAATAACATATTCAAAGCGTTTTCTATCTCTATTTTATCAATCTTATTTATTATAATGCTCTTTCCTGAACAAAGAATTATTTCATTATTATCTATTAATCTAAATTTTCCTTGAAATACTTTAAGACCTTCCTTTTTTTCTATCCTACCATCTTCAAATCTTGTACAATAGAAATCGTTTGTATCTTCTGCTTTTTTTATATAATTTTCTATTATATTTAAATAAACTCTATTGTAATCTAAAGAGGCACAAATTCTTAAATTATTGTTTCCACAAATTAAAACATTTTTCTTTTTATTGTAAAAAATTTCTCCTTTGCAAGATTTTCTAATTATATTAAATTTTTTCTTAAAACTGATGTAGTCATAATATAAAATAGAAATTAAAAAAATTGATGATGAAATTAATATTATATATAAAATTGTTTTTATTAAATTCGATGAAACTAAAGATATTGAAAGAAAGTATAAGCTAAAATCTAAAATTAAGTCAAATATTATAAAGTTTAAGGAATTTTTAAAATATTTTTTTATTATATCGGCATTTTGATTTTCCATAAACTTCATCTATTTAAGTATTCTTTTTCATACTTTTCTATTAATTCCTTATGTTTTCCTTCTTCAATTTCTTTAATCATATCTTTAGGATTCTTTCCATCAACAGTTAAACCTATACTTTTAGCAGAACCTAAAATTGACTTAACAGCAGCTTCTAAGTTCTTAGATAGTAGCTTTGGTCTTGATCTAACTGCTATCTCAACTACTTTTTCCAGTTTTAAATCTCCCACTTTTTTATGCTCTGGATCTCCACTGGGTTCAGAAGCGCCGGCTTCCTTTAATAGAATTGTTGTAATAGTAGGTATACCAACTTCTATTTTATATTCTTTTGTGGAAGTGTTTACTGTTATCTTAACAGGTATAGTCATGCCGCTAAAGTCTTTTGTTTTTTCATTTATTTCGTTGATTACTTCTTTAACATTTAAGCCTAATGAAGATAAAGTAGGTCCTAGAGGTGGACCTGGCTTAGCAGCCCCACCCTCTATTTGTATTGTTATGACTTTTTCTTGAGGCATTTTAATCAACCTTCTAGCTCCTTCTCTATAGCTGTAGTGTCGGCTTTTAAGGATTAAATTAAAAAAACTGTTTTATCTAAGGCCACGCGCCTGATGCCAAAACTAGGCTAAGCACATCTTTTATATTGGCTACCCCTAATATATTTCCTTGATCATTAATTATAGGTATGTGCCTTATATTGCTTTCAACCATCTTATAAGCAACTGCTACTATAGGTTCATCAACCTTTGCTGTTATTAATTTGGTGCTCATGTAATTGCTTATAGGAGTGTTTAACGACGCATTGTCTACAATAGCTCTTACAAGGTCTTTTTCTGTAAATATGCCTACTATTTTGTTATCCTTTACAACTAAAACACTATCCACACCTTTTTCTTCCATAATTTTTGCAGCATCGCTTAATGAAGTATTATAACTTACTGTAATAGCTTTTTCTTTAGATATTATATCCTTCAAGGATACCAACCTCCACTCCCCATATTTCACCTATTTAATATAGCATTTATATATTTAACTCTGGTTTTTTGCTTAGTTATTGATATAAAAATAGCGAAGTGACGGAAATGAAATTCAGATCGCTGTACATAGATGTGTCCAAAGGATCTTATAATTATAATGAGGAAGATGACCAGAATATTTTAGGAATAATTGATTATGGACTGAAGATTCATATGGGATCCAAAAGCTATCTATTAGATCCCTTGGATCCAAATAATCCTATAGTATTTGGCATAGGTCCGTTTGCAGGCGGTATAGTTATTGGTAGCCATAGAATTGTTTTTATCTTTAAGAGCCCCGTATCTACAGGAATTCATGTAAGTGAACTAGGAGGAGCAGGTTTTGCTTTCTTTAGGACTGGATTAGATGGGGTTGTCATTAATGGAAAATCTAGTGAACCAAGTATTATAACGATTTATTCTAGTGATAAAGGTCTTGATGTGAAAATAGATCATATAAGGGAAGATGAGCTATGGAACGTATATAATGGTTACGAAGGGTATAAAGGTACAAGAGGGCTTACACAATATATAATATCAAAAAACAAGGATAATATAATAAAAAACAAATCAAGAGTTATAGTAGTTGGACCAGCCGCCTTTAAAACAAAATTTGCCGGCATTTTCAGCTATGTATTAGATGAACATACTGCAGTTATCACACCAGTTTCAGATTCAGCCTCAAGAGGGGGAGGAGGAACTGTACTAGCTAAAGCCCATAATGTTGTTGGAATAGTTGTAGGAGGAACATTGAAGAGGGATAATCCTAATTTGGGAAATATAAAGTTAATGAATCAGATATCTCAAAATATTTATAAAAAACAATACATGCCGACTTTGCTTGAAAAAACAGTGAAATATCGTTTTGATCCACAAACGAAAACTGGCGGTACATTCGGTGTTAACTATATACATTATAAGGAACTAGTTCCATGCTTAGGTTATAATAATGTTTATTATAGCAGAGGCGTTAGGCTAATTTTACATGAAAAAGTTATAGAAAATTATTGGAAGCCTTTTGAAGATAACGTATTTGATGGGGGAAAGCTTACTGATGCATCAAAAAACTGCGGAGAACCATGCTCGGTATCTTGTAAAAAGATATATAAAGGAACTAAGATTGATTACGAACCAGCTCATGGTGTAGGTCCCATAAGTGGTATAATAACCATGGATGAATCGGCTAATTTAGTAAATTTATTAGATGATTTAGGATTGGATGCCATAGAGGCTGGCCACTTAATATCATGGATATTCGATTTAATAGATAAAGGTTTATTAAATCCAGAAGATGTAGGATTAAACGATTATCCTGTTTTTGACCCTGAGAGAATAGATAAGGAGGCAAGCATTAAGAACTCTATTCTAGCAAAGAAACTTATAGAGTTGATAGGATTTGATGAAAATAACAAAGTATTAAAAACTATTTCTGAAAGAGGATTAAGATCTGCTGCTAAGGAACTCGATAATATTTATCATGATAGGATTAGTAAAATTGGTCTAAAATATGAGGATTTATTGGTGTATGCAGCCTTTGGTAAGGAAGGATACATGACTCCTAATTACTATTGGAGTCCGGGTGTTTTAGCCCCATTGTATGTTTTGGGGAAGTATTGGACAGACTATTCCCCCTCTTTTAAAGAACCGGAAGATTATGAAACGATAAGCTTGAAGAGAGCTGTACTTGAATATATAGTTGCTAATGCTGGATTTTGTAGATTCCATAGAGGTTGGGCTGAAGAAATGATGGCAGAAATGTATAAACAGTTAATAGGTTTAAATGTTGATCTTTATTCCCATGGATTAAAGATGTATAAAACAATAGCTGATTATCAATTAAAATCTGGAGCAGAACCAGAGTTTTGGGAATCCAAGAAGGTAATGGATATAGTAGCATCTATGGCCGCTGAGACTGGAGCAACAGGTTGGGAAGATTCTATGTATCATAAAGAAAAACTTAAAAATTGGTGGGAAAGATTCTATAATAAGTTAAATCAAGATTTAAGCAAGGTTAGCTTATAATATTTCTTTTACTATGTTTAGTAGATCTTCGCTTTTTACGCTTTTATTGATTACTAAACTTGCATAAGACCCTTTGCCTCCTCCAGACCCACTTAATTTATTTGAAATTTTCTTAGATATTTCTCCAAGATCAATTCTTACCTTTCCACCTGCCGCCATTTCTACAAATGTTTTATCGTTATTTTTAATTAACAAGCCTAGTAAAAGATCTTCATTTTTATATGTAATCTTCTTTAAAAACTCCCTTGCATAACTGATATCATTTTCAGGGAACTCTATGAAAGCTACTCTGATATTATTTATAATAGGTGCAGAGTTTATTGTATATCCAATTTGCTCTTCCCAAAGCTTCCTATAAGCCTTTATTCTGTTGTTTAACTCATTGTTTTCATCCTTTAATGCCTTAGCTCTTATGACTTCTTCGCCTTGTTTTGATTCTAAAACTTTTTCAATTTCTTCAATTCTATTCTCCTGTTTTTCCATTTCTTCAGCAACTCTGGTTCCAGCTACATATTCAAATCGAACTATACCATCTTGAATTTTCTCTACCTTCGTTATTTTTAATCCGCCTATTTCTCCTGTATTATTTAAATGTGTTCCAAAGCAGGCTTGTGTATCCCAGTTTTCAATATCTATTATTCTTATTGTAGGAGTCATAGGTACTCCACCTTGATATAGCCTAAATCCATATTTGTTTTCGGCCTCCGTCCTATTCATATATAAATAATTTATAGGTCTTCTTTCATCTATTACTTTATTAGCCAATCTCTCTATTTCTCTTAATTCTTCCTTACTGGGCAATTTATAATGTGTTATGTCTAGCCTTCCCTTTTCAGGCGTTTTCTCCGCTCCAGCTTGCCAAACATGATCTCCTAGAACTCTTCTCAAAGCTCCCATGAGTAAATGGGTTCCCGTATGGTGTCTCATAAGTCTATACCTTCTAATCCAATCTATCTCTTCATATACATCTTCGCATTGCTCCTCTATTTCTCTGTCTGCAACATGAACAACTACATCATCAACTTTTTCTACATCGACTATTCTATATTCTTTACCGCATATATCAACTTTCCCTAGGTCATTAATTTGTCCACCGCCTGTTGGGTAAAATAATGTCGAATCTAATATAAAGTACTTACCTTTCTTTCCTAACAGTTTTGCGGTAAGGCTTTTTGCGTATGGATTTTGATGGAATAAAAGGTTCGTTGATTTAAATCCCTTTGCCCAAGAAATTATGTCTTCTGGAAGCTTACTTTTTTCTTCTATCTTCCTAACGGATGTAGGTGCTTTATGTCTAGATGCAATAATTGAGTAGAAATTAATTGGTATCTCAATATTCACCCCCTTCTTTTTCGCTTCATCTGCAATTATTTCTGGTGGAATTCCATAACTGTCATAAAACTTTACGAGATCTTCCAGGTTAATATTTCCAGATTTAAGTGTCTTTAATGTCAATTTTATTCCTCTATTTAATGTCTCCTTAAACTTTTTTTCTTCATCTATTATGACATCTATTATATAATTTTGATTATCTATTAATTGGTTAAAATCTTTTCCCCATAATTTAATTTGGATTTCTACTAAATCTGAAAGGCTTACATCATCTCTTATGAACCTAAGTTGTTTTAACGCCCTTCTTATCACAAGCCTAGCTAAATAACCTTCTCCAGTATTGCTAGGTACAATACCATCTCCAAGCATAAGAGAAATAGTTCTTGAGTGATCTAATAGACTATATAAACGGGCATCTAATTCCATATATGATTTAATTTCATCATAATTATATCCAGTATTTCTCGATATTCTTTCATAGAATTCTTTAACACTCTTAGGATCTTCTGGCTCAAGCCTCCCAGCAGCTTTAAAAGCTTCCCATAATATCTTTTCAGGGGGCTCTTTTACACCCAAGATTTTTCTATATTTATCTAGAGCATCTCCAAATATGGCTTTAAAAGCTGTTGGCGTTTTTTGAGTAAACCATGCCATCCTTTCGACTCCATATCCGGTATCTACAATTTTTAATGGTAATTCAGTGTATTTTCCATTCTCTACTTTATACATCATAAATACTAGGGTTGCTAATTCTAGTCCTCCTACTGTTACCTCAAAGCAGGGACCTGCATTACCCCCTCCTTCCCACCAAGATTCTTTAAATACTAATAAATCCCCTGGAATTTTCAATTCTTTTGTAAAGAACTCGTATGCATATCTTACCGTCTCTTCTTTCCAATAGATTTTTTTATCCGGATAATTAAATGCATGATGAGCTGCCATTTCAAAAGTAGTTAAGTGCCTTCCAATAGTTAACCCTACATTATCTATATCTTCAAGCCTAATGCTAGGTTGGCTGATAACTAATGGATTAGCTGGAGGAGGAACCAATCCGCTTGTTACGTGAGGTTGAAAATCAACAATACTAGCTATAGTCAAATATAGATCTTCTCTCCATCTAGCAACAACAGGCCTAGGTTTTATTGGTGTATGTCCATTTTTCTCAAAAAAATTTATAAATTTTTCTCTTGCTTCTCTAACGCTTAAACCATTAATAGAACTTATTTTATTAAACCAATACTCAGTATCGGGCGCATCTTGACATGTATCGAATTCTTGGTTTAATGTCCAAAAATCTTCTTTTCCTATTTTGCATTTTTTTCTTAGGAATCCGTTCTCCTTAAAGAATTCAAGCTTGTAATCTTCTGGGTTCAGCCTTGCCACTTATTAACACCATTAAATGAAAATTGTTTGAGAAATAATAAAGCTTTTTTAAAATTATATTGTTTACATTCCGAATAATCCGCTTAGGCCTTCGCTTACGTCTACTTCTTTGTTTTCTTCTTCTTTCTTTTCTTCCTTCTTCTCAGCGGCCTCTGCTGGTGCTGCTGAAACAGGTGCTGAAACAGGTGCTGAAACAGGTGCTGAAACAGCAACTGCAGCGTTCTTTAAGACCTCATCTAATTTTAGTTCAGAAATGCTTGCTACTAACATTTTGACCTTTGCATCGTCTGCTTGAAGGCCTAAAGATTCAACTACCTTTTTAAGATTATCCTCACTTAGTTTGGCACCTGCATAATACAAAGCAAGTGCTGCATGCACATATGCTTTTCCTTCTTGGGGCATTTTTATCAACCTCTAGCTTGCAGTTTTAAGTGTGTAAGCGCAGACTATAAAAGCGTTGCTTAGTGGAGGAAAATTAAATTTAAAAGGAATAGCTTGTTAAAAAGACCTGTTATCTTTTAGAAAAATTAAATTAACTAATTTAAAAAAGTTTACTTTTTAAATACAAAGGAAATATTTATTTGTATAACCCACTAGAAACCCATTTATATTTCTGCAGAAACAACATAAAGAGGCGTAAAAGATGTCTGCAGTTTTGGGTTTGAGGGTATCTGATGTAATGAAAAAGCCTGTTACCGTATCTCCAAACATAACAATAATTGAAGTTGCAAAAATTATGTACAACAATAAAATAGGTAGTGTTGTTGTTGTATCGCCTGATGATAAGGTTATAGGGATTTTTACCGAAAGAGATTTGACAAGAGTAGTTGCTGAAAATTGTGTACTGAACAAAAATATTGGAGATGTAATGACAAGGAATCCTGTTTTAATAAAATACACAGAAGGATTAAGCAAGGCAATTTCTTTAATGTATGAAAAAAATATTAGGCATTTACCTGTTGTCGATGAAGAAGGAAGAATTAAAGGAATAATTTCTACAAGAGATTTAACTGGTATATTAAATAAGTTAACATCTTTAGAATAAACTAATTCATTTTGATCTTAATTAAATTTTAAAAATAAGATTAATATTTATTTAATATTTAATGAGAAATAATTAGATCTTATATAAGTTGTTTTAAGTGTGGCGGACCCGGGGGGATTTGAACCCCCGACATTCGGCTTAGAGGGCCGACGCTCTATCCTGGCTGAGCCACGGGTCCTCATGGCCCGCCTATTTCTAGGCTCAAGGCGTTTTGGACCCTTCGCCTCTCTTTTTAAAACTAGAATAAATTTGGTTATATGCTTTTCTTTTCTCAGTTTTAGTTTTTCTCTTAATAATCTTTTTTAATATTAATTGGGTTTAAGAAATCGAACCCCATTATGTATATTGATAGCTTATACAAGATTTTTATCTGACCTCCTCCCCGCCCTGAAGGGCGAGGTTTGTTGTTTCTTTATCATAAGGCAATGTATTCCATTGCAATAGCAACTAGTTTGCAATTGAACGAAAGGGCTTAAAAATGCAGAAATATGTTAGAGATGTAGGAACGAGAAGAAAATAACAGGGTGCATGGAATTGCCTTTAGATAATGAGATAATAAAAGGTGCAGTTGATAAGGCTAAAACGCTTGGGAAGCAGAGAAAGTTCAAACAAAGTATCGAGCTTATAATAGCATTGAAAGACATAAATATGAAAAGCAACGAAGGTAAATTTAGGGAAGTTGTTTATTTACCATATTCTCCAACAAAAGAGCCCAATATATGTGTTGTTGCTTCAGGAGATCTATTGCTTGAGGCAAAGAAATTAGGTCTAAGAACCATTTCTAGAGAAGAATTAAATGCTATGAAAGGTAATAAAAAATCAACAAGAGCTGTAGGTAGTAGCTGTGATTGGATTTTAGTTTCATCAGATTTAATGGGTTTAGTTGGCAGTATTTTAGGTCCTGCACTCGGTCCGAGGGGTAAAGTTCCTATAGCCATTTCTCCGAAAGCAAATATAACTGATATAGTTAACAACTACAAAAGGGCTGTATGGGCAAGGATAAGAAACGAACCACAAGTTCAATGTAGAGTTGGAACTGAAGATATGAAAAATGAAGAATTAATTGAAAATATTAATGCTGTATTTAACACAGTTGAATCGAAGATAGGAGCAGCTAAAATTGCGAAAGTCTATGTAAAGAAAACTATGGGAATCCCTGTTGAAATAGCGTTAAGGTGATATCAATGTCTATGTTAGTTCAGAAAAAAGGAAGAAAAGAACCACCTGAAAGCAAGAAAAGAGAGTTGGAAGAGCTTGTTAATTTAATTAAAAGCAAAAAGTATGTAATATTTGCAGATCTAGAATCTATGCCTACAAAACAATTACAATTAATTAAAAAAGAACTGAGAAGCGAGTCTATATTTAAGGTTTCAAAGAAAAGATTAATACTGATGGCTTTAGAAAAAGTAGGATTAGAAAAAGAGAAGGTTGAACCGTATCTAAAAAATGGCGTTCTAATAATTTTGACTGACACAAATCCGTTTAAAATATCTATAAAAATAGATAAGTTGAGAATACCAGCTCCAGCTAAAGCAGGTCAACCATCACCAAAGGAAATAGTGGTGCCAGAGGGAGATACAGGTATTAGGCCTGGTCCTATGGTAAGTGTTTTTGGAAAACTTAAGATACCTTATGAAGTTAGAAAAGGAACTATCTATATAAAGAGCGATACTGTTGTTGCCAAAAAAGGTGATATAATATCACAAGAATTAGCAAGCCTTTTACAGCAACTCGGAATACAACCATTTGAAATAGTGCTTAATTTAATATTAGCATGGGACGGAAAGACTATAATACCAAAAGATGTGTTGCATGTAGATTTAGAATCGCTTAAGTCAGATCTAATTACTGCCGAAAAAGAAGCTATAGGGTTAGCAACAGAAGCCGCATATCTAGACGTACCTGAAGCCTTGAATTCAATATTAATTACTGCCGAAAAAGAAGCTATAGGGTTAATCCAGGAATCAGGACTTACATTGGACAAAGAGACAGCGGAGCTTACATTACAAAAGGCATATGCAGAAGAAGAGGCAGTATCATCTTCATTAGGGGATAAAGCTAAAGAATTAGGAATAGAAGTTACAAGACCTACAGTTCAGCAGAAAACTCAAGAAGTAAAAGAAGAAAAGAAGAAAGAAGAAAAGAAAGAGGAAGAAAACAAAGAAGTAGACGTTGGAGAAGGCCTAAGCGGATTATTTGGAATGTAAACATGAGTATTAAAGAACAATATTACAATTTTATATGGGATTGCGTGAGAAATGGATTAAATAATGACGGAATAATTTCTTTGAAAAGATATGATCAAATATTAAATAATTTTTTAAAAACATATAGAAGTTTTTTAGATATGCCTATATATATTAGATTTTATTTAATAGTTCAGTCTTTCGTTTTTACAACAATGGATCAAATAATTGATATTTTAATAAATGAAAATAATATTAAGGACATGGAAGGCTATTTTCAGGAATTATTAGGTTTGTTCAATGATTTGAGAAGAGATGTTGTCCAAGAGGGTAGAGAATATAATGTTTATGATTATAATTATAAAAAGACATTAATTTTAATAGATATTATAAAAAGCGTTGTTGAAAGATTGATTAAAAATGTCTAAAAAATAATATTTTATATATTTAATATACTAAAAGAGAATAAATATAAGTTTTAATCTGTATACAAAATAGGGGAAGCAAAGATGTCAGAAATAGATTCAGATAAGCAATCTAAATATTCTGATATAGTATATGAACTATTAAAAAAGGATATTTTGAATAGAAGGTTTGAACCTAAGGATAAGCTAAGCGAAACAGCCTTAGCAAAACTCTATAATGTTAGCAGGACTCCTATAAGAGAAGCCTTACATAAACTCGAAAAAGAAGGTTTGGTAGTTAAATTATCAGATGGTTATCATGTAAACTTTTTAACCAAAGAACAGATATTGAAGCTCTTTGAGGTTAGATCTATATTGGAAGGATTAGCCGCCGAAAAAGCGGCATTAAATAGAGATCCAAAACTTTTAAAGAAGCTAAGAGATGCAGCCGAAGAATTTAGGAAAATAAGTAAAAACGATCCATTAGCGGCGGCAATTGCAAACAGTGCCTTTCACGATATAGTTGCCGATCTTAGTGGTAATGAATATCTTAGAGATATATTAAAAGACATAAGAAATAAGCTAGCAATAGTTAGGGTGGACTTATTTGCATCAGCAAACAGGGTTGATCAAGAAATAGAAGAGCACTGGAAAATATATCAAGCAATAGAGAAAGGAGATCCTCAAGAAGCTAAAAAAGCCGCACTAGAGCATCAAAACAATTTAATAGAATTTATTAAATCAAAGAAAATGGTGGGTGGCTTATTAATATAAATTTTTAATACTATAGCTTAAAAGCACTTAACTAATATTATATTTTGGTGAAGATATTATGTCATTAAGACTTGGAACTAAGATACCAAGACCCCCAAAAGGAGAGCATTACGATACATTAATAGTAGGAGGAGGACCAGCTGGCTTTTCAGCAGCGATTTATGCTTCTAGGTTTTTGTTAAAGTCAGTAGTAGTGTCTGAAGATATTGGAGGACAATTAAATTTAACAGATGTTGTAGATGATTATCCAGGAACCTTGTCAATTAAAGCATCAGAACTTGTATCGAGATTTAGAGATCATGCAGAGAAACTGTTTAAGGTGCCAGTATACGAATTTATTTCAGTAAAGAAATTTGATAAAATTGAAGACGAATTTCATGTAGTAGGAAGCAATGGTTTAGACGTTTATGCTAAAACAATAATATTGGCAGTTGGGTCAAAGAGAAGAAAACTAAACATACCAGGTGAAGATACTTTTACTGGCAAAGGTGTAAGCTACTGTAGTATATGCGATGCTCCATTATACAAAGGGAAAGATAGTGTTATAGTGGTAGGAGGAGGAGATGCAGCTTTAGAGGGGGCACTTCTATTGAGCGGTTATGTTAAAAAAGTCTACTTAGTTCACAGAAGAGATCAATTTAGAGCTAAGCCTTTTTATGTGAACCAAGTATTGAATAGGAAAAACATAGAGATACTGTATAATAGCTTTGTAACTCAAATAAAAGGAGATAATTTTGTTAAAAGTGCTGTAGTATTAAATAAAGACGGAAAAGAAAAGGAAATTGATATAGATGGTATTTTTATTGAGATTGGGTTTGAACCTCCTAAAGATTGGTATCAATCTTTAGGGCTTGAAACAGATGAAGCGGGTTATATAAAAGTAGATGATTGGATGAGAACTAATATACAAGGGGTTTTTGCTGCGGGAGATGCAACAAGTAAATGGAAGGGGTTTAGACAAATAGTAACAGCAGCAGCATCTGGATCTATAGCCGCCTACAGCGCTTATACTTACTTGACTGAAAAATCTTCAAGGTAGCTGAGCCCCCTACCTAAAGGTTGGAAGTTCTAGCCTCACTAGATGTCTTTCACCAATCAAGCACCGTTTGTCCCTACACTTTCATTTCAATCATTTTATCTTCAATCATGATCAAGTGTAGGGACTTAGCCCTCAACCACCCACTTGTGGTAGGTGGGTCATGGGACTCCTTCGACCCCAACGGCACG
>NZ_JAWDMQ010000027.1:0-19518 GCF_046536515.1 Caldisphaera sp.
ATATGTTTCTTCAGTATCTTCTTTTTCATTTAATAACTTAACTCTATGAATTGCATTGTATAAAGCAGGTCTAATTAATGAATTCATACCTGCATCTATTTGGACATATTTTTTATGTCCTTCAATTTCCTTTATTCCATTAATCTTAGATACTAAAATAGATGCATTAACAACCAAATACCTACCAGGCTCAATTCTTAACTCTTTGTCTTTTGAAAATTTCTCATTAATTACCTCAGCTATTTTGCTTATATCTGCATGCTTTCCATTAACATAATCATAACCAAACCCTCCTCCAATATCTATAAAATCTTTTTTTAATAACTTATCAAAAATTTTTAATAACTTATCAATTAATATTGAATAAGGCCTTTCATCTAATATTCCAGAACCTATGTGAGCATGTAATCCATTTATTTCAATCCCTATTTCCTTTGATCTATCAATTATTTTATCTAAATTTGAAATATCTACACCAAATTTAGAATATGCCTTACCAGTCATAACCTTTTCACTAAACCCAGCCTCTATGCCTGGATTTATTCTAACTCCATAATTTTCAAATCTTAATCCTTTTGCATTTTCTAACATATCTAAGGAATCAAGTATTAATGTATTAACATTATAACTGCTCGCTATACTTAATTCTTCTTTAGAAGCATTTGGAGGTGCAAATGAAATACTTTTTCCGCTAAAACCTATTTTTTCTGCTAAAATAAATTCATAAGGGGAAGCTGCATCTATTCCAGATCCTAAATCTTTTAACAAATCTAAGATAAATGGATTATAATTAGCTTTCATAGCATAGAATATTTTCGCTTTATCAAAGTATTTTTTAAATGAACTTTCAATATTTTTATAATTTTTCTCAACAACATCTAAATCTGTTATATAAAGTGGTGTTCCAAATTTTTCAGCTAAATTAATTATTAACGAACTATCCACTCAAATTCCCCTCTATTTATATTTGTAAATATTAATTAAAAACTTTAAAAGAAAAAGCTTAGTATATCAGAGTATTTGTTCAAATCATTTCTATTAATAAGATTATAATATGATTTTTCCAATAAATCTTTAGGGTCAGGTATTTCAATAGCTTCATTAAACATGTTAATAGCCTTTTCTATGGAAACCAGCTTTAAAAATAACCCATTAATTTTCATTAGCTCTAATGAAGAGTTGGGGGCCATTGAAACGACGTCTTCTTGAGTACCACTAGTAGGTATTGAATGAGAAGACATTGAAACGTTAGACCCCCTAGAATAAGCATTAATTGAGGCAGCTGTATATTGCATAATCATAGCTCCTACTACACTTTTCTCTTTTAAGAGGAAATCATTTTTTCTGTTAATTTTCCCGTCTAATAGTTGTGAAATCCTCCTTTCTATAGAATTCATAACAGGTATCGCGGCTATTTTTAGGAAATCAGAAATTATTGCCGAATATATAGCATGAAACTGACACGCATGATAGACATTACCAGAAAAAACTATGGGATTATCAGATGATGAATTAATTTCTCTTTTCAAAATTTCCTTGCTAAACTCTATTGCATCATATAATGCTCCATAAATTTGAGGTATACATCTAATACTATATGGATCCTGTATTCTTGGAGTATCTGTGCATGAATTATTAAGCTTATCAATTACCTTTTTAACACCTAATTGTTTTTTTGTTTCAAAAACAGCGTAAGAATAATGTTGATTATTACATCCTGATAAATTAAGCGATTCCTTAACAACATCTAAAGATAAATCCGATATTTTTTCAATTAATTGAGTATTAATCATGCTCATAGCAGTACTAAATGAATTACTGTTAATTAAAGCTAATGCTTCTCCTGGTTCTAAATTCATAATATCTAATTTTTTATTATTTAATGCCTCTTGACAACTTATTTTTTCTCCGTTATAATATGCCATGCCTTCCCCATATATTAAGCATCTAAATATCCTAGATAAAGGAGCTAAGTCCCCGCTTGCACCTACACTTCCTAAAATCGGTACAACAGGTATTATGTCATTATTAATTGCCTCTTTAAGCCTTTCTACAACCTCTAGCCTAACTGGCGAATTACCTTTACTAAGTTGAATTAATCTAACTAACATCGTAGCTCTTATCAATAGACTAGGAGAATTTCTACCTATATTTGTATCATGTTCTCTTAAAATTATTTTTTCTCTTTCCTTATCATAAACGTTTTGTCTATCTATAAGAGCACCCAGGCTTGTTGAATAGCCATAAACTTTACCGTTCCTTGCTTCTCTTTCGTAAATTTTTCTGGATTCTATTATTTTGTTTTTTAATTCATCACAAATTTCTACTTTATTAAATAAAAAGTCTTCAAAAAACTCATGAAACTCAACATCTTTACATAACAAAACCAAAATAAACACCTTTAACATTTAATTGAAGGGGATTTTATTCCTTTTTTACATAAGGTCTCCTTCGCAATATCATAGCCTGCATCAGCGTGTCTTACTACACCAATACCTGGATCAACTGTTAATACTCTTTCAGCCCTTTCTAGGCTTTCTTCACTGCCATCTAGTACCAAGCCAAAACCTGCATGTATCGAATATCCTATTCCTACTCCTCCTCCATGATGAAATGCAACCCAAGTTGCTCCTGCAGATGCATTTAACAAAGCGTTTAGAATAGGCCAATCTCCTATAGCATCACTTCCATCTTTCATAGCCTCAGTCTCCCTATATGGACTTGCAACGCTGCCTGTATCATGATGATCCCTTCCTATCCACATAGGTCCTAATTCTCCCAATTTTACAAGCTCATTCATTAATTTTCCGAACTTTGCCCTTTCCCCATAGCCTAAATAAACAACCCTAGCAGGTAATCCTTGGAACTTGATGTATTTGTGGGCTTTTTCAATCCAGTTAACTAAAAACTTATTTTCGCTAAACATAGCTATTAGTTCATCATCCAACCTATATATATCTTTTGGATTACCAACTAAGCTGGAGTATCTGAATGGCCCTCTGCCTTCAGCAAATAATGGTCTTATAAATAAAGGTACATAACCTGGTATTTGAAACGCATCCTTAAATCCTGCATCATATGCCATCCTTCTTATATTATTGCCATAGTCAAATGCAATTGAACCTCTCTTTTGAAATTCAACCATAGTTTCAACAGTCTTCTTCATGCTATTCATTGATAATTCTATATATTTTTCTTTATTGCTTTCCCTTAATCTGTCAGCCTCTTCTAAGGCCAAACCTTCGGGTATATAACTTAAAGGATCGTGAGCAGGTGTTTGATCTGTTACAATATCAGGTACAAATCCCCTTCTTAGCAATTCAGGATAAACTTCTGCAGCGTTTCCTAGTAAACCAATACTTATTGGCTCTTTCCTTTGTTTATATGTATTAGCAATATCTAATGCTTTATCAATACTGTCTGTCCATGTGTCTAAATATTTAAACTTTATTCTCCTTTCTATCATTTTTTTATCAACTTCTACTATTATTCCGATTGCGCCGTTCATTGTTATAGCTAAAGGTTGGGCTCCTCCCATTTCACCTAAACCTGAACTAAGAATTATCTTACCTTCCAAAGTACCATTGAAATACAATTTTGAGGCAGCCGCTATTGTTTCGTATGTTCCTTGTATTATACCTTGAGAACCTATATAATTCCACGATCCAGCAGTCATTTGTCCAAACATTGTTAACCCCCTCTCTTCAAGCTCTTTAAAATAATTGAAGTCTGCCCATTTCGGAACGAGCATGGCATTGCTTATCAAAACTCTAGGAGCATATTTGCTTATTTTGAAAATAGCCACTGGTTTTCCGCTCTGTACAACTAATGTTTCATCCTCCCTTAACTCCATAAGAGAATCTGCTATAGTCTCAAACGAGTTCCAATCTCTTGCAGCCTTACCGGATCCTCCATAGACAATTAAATGCTCTGGATCCTTAGCAACATCTGGATCTAATACATGGAAAAGCATTCTCAAAATTCCTTCTGTCTGCCATCCCGATTTTGTATGAATTTCCCATCCTTCTATATGACGAACTCTTGCTCTCTCTTCAGGATTATAATAACCTTCCTCTATTAACTTTAAAATAGGTCTTCCTTCATATCTTCTTAATGTTTCATTACTTACCATAATTAACACCAATTTTTATAAGGAAGATGAAAATATAAATATTTCATTAAAATGTTTTAAATCGTTAATCCAATAAATTATAAGGTGGAAAAATGTATTTAGAAGAGCCAAGCAACAGTTTTATTAGAGATGAAAATGACATAAAAATAAAAGATTTGGAAAAGAAAATACCTTTGATAGGTATACCATGGGACTGGTCAACTGGAGGAAGGCCAGGGGCAAGATTTTCCCCTCAGGAAATAAGAAAAGAGCTTTTTAGTTTAAGGAGTGATGTATATAAAATCAAAGAGATAAAATATGGGTTCAAAGATTTGGGCAATGTAAAAATAGTTCCTGGGGATGTAAACATTACATCTAATAGGATAATAAATGTCGCGGAAAAGGCCTACTCTGAAAATATGCCGGTAGTATTTTTGGGAGGAGATCACTCAATAACTAAAAATACATTGATAGGTTTAAATAATCTATACAAAAAAATAGGTTTAATTGTTTTTGATGCTCACTATGATTTAAGAGAAGTAAAAGAAGGTTTAACAAGTGGATCTTGGTTAAATGAATTATTGAAATCATATAAAGAAAAATTTGAAGTGGTTCAAATAGGTATTTCAGACTATTCTAATCCTTCATACATGAAGAAGATAGCCGATAAATTTGGAATTAAAGTATTTTATAGAGATCAAGTAATGGAGGATGAAGGTAACTTATTTAAGGAGATTAAATGGCTGAAAGAAAATACAGATGGTTTATATGTTAGCATAGATATGGATCACCTAGATCAATCTTTTGCCCCCGGCGTTAACAGTCCAACAGCATTAGGTATGTACCCTAATGAAACAATTAAAATAATTAAAGAAATCATTAAAGACGCTAACCTATTAGGGTTAGACATAACAGAAGTATCGCCACCATTTGATTTTAATAATATTACAAGTAGATTAGCTGCAAAGTTAATACTATTTACTTTGAATTATTATATAGGGAATAAAGATGGTTAATGCTGACCTAATAATCTACAACATAGGGGAGGCTATCTATTTTAAGGAGCCAATAAGGAAGATAAGCGATGAAAATACTAGAATATTAAAAAACGTAGGAATAGCTGTTAAAGACGGAAAAATTCTTGATATAGGAACATCTGATTATATATTAACAAAATATAACAGCAAATATAAAATAAATTCTGAAAAAATGCTTATTACAAGTGGTTTAATTGATATGCATACTCATGCAATTTTTGCTGGAAGCAGGGAAGATGAATTGTACAAAAAACTATCTGGTATAAATTATTCACAAATATTAAAAGAAGGCGGGGGAATATACAAAACAGTTTCTATGACTAAAAATGCCTCAGAATTGGATTTAAAATCAAACCTTGAAAAAATATTAAAAAAATCATTGTTATTGGGTACAACAGCTATAGAAATAAAATCAGGTTATGGATTGGATTTTGACAACGAACTAAAATTACTGCGTGTTGTAAACAGCTTTAAAGAATACAATATAGTGCCAACACTTTTAGCTCATGTAATACCAAAAGATTTTGAAGGAGATGAATACGTTAAATATTTTATTACAAAGATCATACCTGAAGTAAAAAGGCTAAATCTGGCTAAATATGTTGACGTATTCTGTGATGAAGGAGCCTTCAATTTGGAACAGAGCAAGAAAATACTTAAAACTGCTTTAAAATATGGTTTTAAGCTAAGAATGCATGCAGATCAAATAAAATATATAGGATGTTCGGACTTAATAAAAGAGTTTCCATTGGATTCCATAGATCATTTAGAAAGTACCCCTCAAGAAAAATTAAAAATTTTAGGCGAAACAGGTACTGCTTTAGGTCTATTGCCGGCTAGTATAATAAGCATGCTAGATAATAGAAAACCTGCAGTTGATGCAATAAAAAATAAAGCAATAATAGCTCTGGGAACAGACTATAGTCCTAATAGTCCCATGATTTCTATGCAAACGGTTTTCGACCTAGCAATATATTATTTGAACTTTAAACCTATAGAAGCTTTAGCATATTCAACAATAAATTCTGCTTATAGCCTAGGTTTAAATAATTTGGGAAATATAGAAATAGGTAAGGAAGCAGATTTAATAATATGGGATGTTGAAAATTTGAACCAATTAGGTTATTATTGGGGATATGATAGAATAAAGTATTTAATTTATAAAGGAGAGATTATTAGGACACAAGAAAAATAATTTTTGGGGAGAAAATGAATAGATACCTAATATTAATTTTTATTCTATTAACATTATTAATATCTTTAAACGTTGCTAAATCAACCAGTGTTGGAATCAACGATAATGGAACCATAATAACAAACAATGGAAGTATAACTTATGGCTATGCAACCAAAGGGTTATTTGGCTTATTTAACTTTTACAATGGTTCATTTTATTCTCTAAGGCCAAGCTATATTTATGGATTTAGCTTACAATTAAATGCAAATGTTAATATTTCATTAAACACTACTTTATGGATACAAACAATTGCAAGAGTATCAAACACAGATAACGTATATAAAATAGAATTTTTAGATAATGTTTGGAATGTTACGCAACAAAATTCAACTTTAAATGGAGTAAAAGGATACGGAACAATTTACAATAATGAATATTATGCATATAAATATCCCATAACATATACTTCAAAAGCACCTTTTACAATAAAACAATATGTTTATATAGAAAATTCAAGCTATCCAATAATAAAAATATACTTTTATTTTATAAATTCTACTTATCAATCAAACAAAAACTTATTAGATGAAATAACAATAAATCAAAAATCCATTAACCCCAGTTTTTTAGTAGGTAAAATGGGAGGATCTGCTCCGCAGACTGTTAATAGCTTATTTCAACCGTTTGTTTTACAATTCGTAATAGCGGGATATTCAAAAGGATCACAATTGCTTGTATTTAAATGGAATGCCAGCATGAAACTTTTTTATTTATATAACAATTCTTGGTATTTTGTTCCTTCAGCTTACCAAGATAGTCCTACAAATTTTGCAGGAGGAATAACTCTTGAAAGCGTTAATCAATTAAACGGTATAAATGAATATTATTTTAATCATAGTATTATACAAAAAAATGGAAACTTAAATCAAAGCATTTTATGGATTCCAGAAATAAAAATATTAAACAATACAAATTATACAATAGAACTAACTCCTCAAACTTTATGGAATTTAACTATAATTGGAAGTAATTATAAAAGAACTATAATTGGTAGTATATCAAACGTGACATTACAAAAAGGTAAATACATAATTATTGCTAAACTTGAAATTGCTGGAAATACTTTAGAAAGCTTTGTAATTAATATGAGCTCTAATAATATATCTAAAGCAAATGTAATTTATATAAATCAATTTAACATTTTAATCTATATAGGAGGATTTGTAACCCTTCTTATAATAATTGCTATAGTTTTGAGAAAAATTAAGAAGATTTTATAAATCCAAGTTAAAAAATATATATTCTCTATTAAGAAAAAGTTAAATTTTTCTCTATGCATAGATAATTATGGTGATAGCATGTCCAATAAGCTATCTATATTTATGATATCCCCAACTGTAGAAAAATTGCTTTCTTTGGCTGTTATAGTATCTGGCGCAGTAGCTGAAGATATGGAAGTATATGTTTTTTTGAGTTTTTCCCAAGTTGCATTCAAAAAAGGTATGCCTGAAAAATTCGACAAAATAGGTAAGGACTATGAAGAATATAAACAAACTGCCGTAAACTATATGATGGAGAAAAAGGTTTCATGGTATTCAATGCTAAAAGATGCTAAATCAACAGGTAAGGTTAAAATAGACGCTTGCTCCCTTGTTGCAGATATGTTAAAGCTTAAGAAGGAAGATTTTGATCCATTAGTTGATAACATATCCGGCGTAGGTACTTTCTTAAATGAAGCATCAAAATCAGATGTTGTTTTATATATTTAACCTACCTATAATTAATTAAAATATTCATCTTAATTTTTTTATATAAAAACATATTGAATAGTAACATTTATTTAATTACTTCAATAATTAAAATTAATTTTATTTAATTATAATAACAATTACTTTATATGATAAAAGTTTAATACTTTTTAATTTTACTACTGAGAAGGGTAATAATGATGACTGATCGAGTTATTGGAAAATTAAATAGAAAATTATTTGAAGAAGTAATATATCCCAATCTAGGTATTAAAGATAGCAACGTTAAAATTGGTCCACAGTTTGGTATTGATTTCGGCGTCTTAAATTTAGGAGATAAAGATATAATAATAGAAGTGGATCCAGTATATATTGTACCAGAATATGGTTGGGAAAAGAGTTCATGGTTTGCAATCCATATATTAGCTAGCGATGTCGCAGTTTCAGGCATTCCTCCTAAATATCTCTTTATTGATTTAAATTTACCAATGAAGATGAGTGATGAAGAATTCAAAGTTATGTGGCTAAATATGCATAAAGAGTGTTTGAAGCTTGGTATATCCATCGTTTCAGGTCATACTGGTAGGTATGAAGGTGTTGACTATCCTATGATAGGAGGGGCTACACTAATAGGAATAACTAATAAAGACAATTACGTTTCACCAGCCATGGTCGAACCAGGAGATTTAATACTCATGACAAAAGGTCCTGCAATAGAGACAGCTGGTATATTGTCTTCTCTATTCCCACATGTTTTAGAAAAAGATTATGGTAAAGAATTTGCATTAAAGGCTCAAAATATATTTTGGTTACAATCTGTTGTTGACGATGCCTTAACTTTATCAAATCTTGGTTTAAGAAAAGGAGTTAAAGCCATGCATGACGCAACAGAATATGGTGTTTGGGGTGCATTAAATGATATGGCCGAAGCAAGTAAAGTTAAAATTGAAGTTTACAAAGATAAATTGTTTATTAGAGATGATGTTTTAAAAGTATTGAAATCATTCTCCAATTTTACTAAAATTAATATAGATCCTTATGCATCTATTAGCGAAGGTACATTAATTGCTGCTATAAGTAGGGACAAGGAAAAAGAAGCTATTAAAATACTGAATGAAAAAGGTATAGAAGCAAGGATAATAGGAGAAGCGAAAGAAGGTAATGGTGTTTATTTGAAAGATAAAGACAGTGAAACAAAAATTAGGCAACCAGAAAGAGATGATTTTTGGCCAATATTCTTTAAAACGCTTGATTTAATTAAAGGCGATAAAAATGAATAACGAAAATAAACTAAAAAATAAGATAATTCCTATTGCTTTAACCATAGCTGGAAGCGATAGTAGTGGGGGTGCAGGAATAGCTGCAGATCTAAAAACGTTCTCAGTAATGGGGGTCCACGGAACGCTTGCCATAACAAGTGTAACAGCTCAAAATACTTATGAAGTAACGGGAATTTATGATGTATCCCCACAAATTGTAAGAAAGCAAATCGAGGCCATATATAACGATTTTGGAATTGATGCTGCAAAAACAGGCATGTTAAGTAATGCAGAAATTGCTAATGAAGTAGCAAATACATTAAAATCCTATGATTTTCCATTAGTAATAGATCCAGTTATGGTTTCAAAAAGCGGTTCTGTATTGCTCAAAGAAGATGCTATAAAGATCCTTATAGAAAAATTGATACCAAGAGCTACAGTTATAACACCTAACATACCTGAAGCAGAGAAAATAACAAATATTAAAATTTCAAGCTTAGATGACGCTAAACAAGCAGCAAAAATAATAGTAGAAAATTTTGGAGCGAAAGCGGCAATTGTTAAAGGAGGTCATATGATAGGCGACTTTTCAACTGATGTATTGTATTATAACGGGCAATACAAAGAATTTAAAGAGAAGAGAATCTTAACAAATACGGATCATGGAACTGGATGCTCATTTTCTGCGGCAATTGCCGCAAACCTAGCCAAGGGTTTTGATATATTCGAATCTGTAAAAGTGGCAAAAATAATGATAACTCAAGCAATAACCTTTGGATTGCCAATTGGTAAAGGTCATGGACCAGTAAATCCAAACTCCTACATGGAAATAAACTATCACAAATATTTAACTTATTTAGAAATGAAAAAAGCTTTAAAATTAATAAAAGAAAATGAAGAACTTATATCAAAGCTTATACCAGAAATTTCAACAAATATTGCAATGGCATTACCGAAATTCTATACAAGAGAGCTGCAAGATATAATAGCGGTTCCTGGCAGAATAAGGAATTTTGGAAACAAGTTAATTTTTTCAAACGAACCTGAATTCGGTGCAAGTAGCCATGTTGCTAGGGCCTTAATAAAATACATGGAGTTCTATCCAGATTATAGGTCAGCTGCTAATGTCGCATATAATGAAGAAATAAAAAAGGCTATAGAAAAATTAGGGTATACGAGTTCATACTATGATAGAAAATATGAGCCTATAGAAGTTAAAGAAAAAGAAGGTGGATCTATACCTTGGGGTATAACTTTTGCCCTCAATATTAGTAAAAAACCTGTTGATTTTATATTTGACTTTGGAGATTTTGGAAAAGAACCCGGAAGTCTGATTTTTGGAAAAAATGCAACAGATGTTGTTGAAAAAATGATAAATGTTTCTAAATTAATATAAATTTTATATCTACTTTTTCTTCCTACCTGTTCTTCTAGCAGCAATATGACCTACTTTTCTTCCTGGAGGTGTATTTCTTGAAACTGTTGTCGGTCTACCCTCATGCTGATGTGATCCACCGCCAAACGGGTGGGATGCAACATTCATTGCAACACCCCTAACCGTTGGGAATTTTGTAGCCTTTGCTTTAGCTTTATAATATGAAGCGCTTGCCTTTAACAATGGTTTTTCAATTCTTCCAGCTCCCGCTGGTATTCCTATTGTTGCCCTGCAATTTTTGTCTAAATCTTTTTCGACTTTACTTGGCAGCCTAATCCTTACTTTATCCCCACTTTTACCTAAAACTAAAGCATAACTTCCGGCTTGCCTGGCTAATTTTCCTCCATCTCCTGGTCTAAGTTCAACATTAAATACATAAGTACCTTCTGGTATTTTGCTTAGAGGTAATATATTACCAAATGTTGGCTCAGCATCTTCTCCAATTTGTATTGTTTGCCCGACATAAGATCCTTCAGCAGCAGGTACATAAAATTCCTTTCCAGATTCGGTAACTATATATGCTAGAGGTACATATCTTCCAGGGTCATGCACTAAATCCTTTATAATTCCTTTTTCAGTTTTATCCATAGATAAATATTTAGCCGGCATTATATGAATATGTCCTGGGTTCCTAAACTGTGAACCTCCTCTACCAGCCCTTTGCTGCCTTAAACTTTTTCCCATTTTTTACACCTTATACTTAAGTATTGCCTCCCATTTTAAGCAATTTGCTAAAGTCTATAACCTTTACTGTTTTTTCTTTATTATTCTCTATTTTTAAAATTACATGACCAACTGGCAATTCATTCAATATCTCAGCTTCTTCTATACCTAATTGCTGAGATGAATCAACATAATAATTGGTGAAACCCCCAAATATAATTTTCACTCCTGTGTTATCTGTAATGCTTTTCCCTACATCTGAAGGTAATTGAGTTGCATATATGACATATAGACCTTTGCTTCTTCCTTCTCTCATTGCAAACTCTAAATGAAAATATGAATTACTTACAATTCTCCATGCTTCATCTATAATCAATACGATTGGCCTATAAAAACCCTTTTCGCTAGCCTCTAAAGCCAAGGAAGAAATGATTAAGGAAGAATACACGTTTCTTTCTTCATTATGCATTTTAGATAAATCGTAAATAACTAAACCTTTTTTATCCAAATACCCTTCACAAATATTAATTTTGCTTCCTTCCCCAGTCTTAAGAGAACTTTCAATTAATTTACTTGCTATACCCTCTCTTCTAGGTAATTTTACACAATCTTTTTCTATAGGTTCCAAATATAAATCTGCATTCTTCTTTAATAGCTTAGATAAATCACCCTTCGGATCTATTACTATTATTGATTGGATTGAATTTAAGGTCGATGAAATTAACATTAGCTGCATTGCAATACCAGATAAGAGTACAGTTTTCCCTCTACCTGTGGGCCCAAAAATACCTATGTGATGCTTGAAGTTGTCAGGCCATGATAATAATACTGTCTTGCCGGGATCATTTTCTTCTTCTCCTATAACAATACCCTCATAATCACCTATGTCTTCAGCAGAGGAAATTGCTATTGATGTATCATCTTTTATGACATCTATTGGATTTGTAATTGAAAGAATTTCTTCTAAGTTATAGACCCTTCTTGTTTCTATTTGAGATTCTGCTTCAACAAGGTTTCTAAAAGATTCGGCGTAAAGTTCTGATTCTTTATCATCACTATCAACCCAAACAATAAAACCAAAACTACCAATATATGGAACACCGGTTCTTGCAACTTCTTTATAAAGATCTTCCAGAAACCTTAATCTTTCTCTATATTTTATTTGATTTGTTGCGGAATAAGATAAGTTAGCCTTCTTCATCTCATCATCTATAAGCTTAAGAAGAGTGCTTTTGTTAACGTTATACATATTTGAAATAAACGATACGCTTATCCTACTAGACCTTGCAAGTCTAATAATTCTTCTTGGCAAATCATCACCACCCCTGGGCAAATTATTTGATAAATAAGGTATCCCAACGTATCTCTTTCCATTAATGCTATATTCTATATAACTCCCTTGTTTTTTAGGTCTAATTTTTAAAGGTATTGTTAACTCAGTATTTGCCCTCATATTTTTAAGTATAAGAAATATTGAAATGAATGCTATGATTCCTATAACAAAGTCAAAGATTTGAAATGTGTTCATAATCATATCACTCTTGGGATTATCCCCCTTCTTCCTCCCAATAATCTAGCAAGGCCATATGTAATGGAAATCAATAATGAAAAGTATATTAATGGAATCGTTATATAATATAAAAGGAAATACTCTAAAATTGAAGGAGTTAATATATTCTGTATTCCTAAATAGTCATTTGCATAATCTGAATATTTAATATTTAAATTTGGAGTCATACAATTATTAATTTTAAATTTCAAATAACTAGTTAAGTTTTGATTAATTGGAGTAAATACGTAATAAATTCCTTTTAAGTTATAATAATTCCATGTTCCATTAGATTCAGCAAAATTTGAATAACTTATATTATTTATGCAATTATCTATCGCCCTTATTTCAACAAATCCTGAACTACCATATATATACACTAAATTATCATTTGTAAAAGAATTATAATTTCCGTTATTGCTTTCAAATGCTAAAGTATAATTTTCATTTTCATATAATATGTTATCTGTATATAAATTGTATTCTTGGCTATTGCTAAATGACAAATTATAAGGGTATAAAGGGAATGGATATAGTTTAAATGCTACACCATCAATTACAGAGAAAAAATATGAAGGGAGTTGGCTTGGTAAAGAAATCTCATTCCCATAACTTGGACTTATTATATTACCTTTATCATCAGTTTTATATATAGCTATTTGATTATATGAATTATTATATGTATAAACGTAGATAAGAGAATTCTTTAGTGGGTTTCCTCTATAAGTTGCCTTTGCATTTATAAAAGTTAAACCCATGCTAATAGCTTGGTTATTTAAATTTACTCCGCTTGACTCAGCAATATTAGTAATAAAAACTGGCATAATCTGTAATCCAACGCTAAAAACCAAAATAAAAGAAATAAACCAGGCACCCGCATCTCTAGCTATTCTGAACGGTATTGAATATAAAACTAGTCCAATCATTAAAATAGTTTGACCTAATGAACTAACTATGAAGTATATTCCCCATAAGCCTGCTAAAAATAATATTTCAGCTGTCAATGCATCATTCATAGGTGATATAATAGAAGCCATCTGAGATCCTAAAGGAACTTTTGTCAATATGGAAGATAACGCCATAAGTAAAGCTTTTGTTGTAATACTCAACGTTATCGCATTACTAAACCATAAATCGAAGTAACCCCATGAACCGCCTAAAGAATTTGCGAAATTATTCATATAATTATAAATAAAGTAGATTGATATAATTATAATAAATGATAGTATGGAATCCTTTATTAATATGCTGCTCCATTTTTTAATCCCTCTTTCTGGTATGGGCAGCGCATAAATTAATACACCTAAATAAAAAGTAAGAAGTGATAGGTTTATTGCTAATAAATAATAGAAATTTTCCATTAAAATCAACTCGTTATAAGATTAACTATATATACTATGAAGCTAAACATGGATGAGCCAATAGCAAGCCAAAATGCAGCCCATATGGAATCTTCAATTAGACTACTACCTGCTCTTTTTAATTTGCTTATAGGTATTGGTGATCCCTTTAATGTCCAACCTATACTCCATGTTAATAAAAACATTGCCCATGCTAAAGCAGTAACCCTTTCTGTTATTTGTTGAACAAATGTAACTATATCCATTCTTTCACCTAAATAAAATACTAAATAATTAAAGACACGCAGTGAATCGAAAATATAAATATATTAGAAACTATTTACAAATTGGTGATAAAATTGGTTTATGAGAGGGATTTTATTGGGTATGGTGAAAAAAGACCTGAATTTAAATGGCCCGGTAATAAAGGATTAGCTGTTAACTTAGTTTTTAATTATGAATGTGGTTCAGAACACTCATATGAAGTAGATGGTATAATAGAATCTGTAGGCGAATTTCCTCCAATTGATGTGAAAAAGAGAGATGTTGGATTAGAAAGTGTATATGAATACGGTACAAGAGTAGCTATATGGAGAATATTAAATACATTAAAAGAATTAAACGTTAAAGCATCGTTTTTCTCAGTTGCACATACATTAGAATTAAATCCATTAGCTGCAAAGAGAATCGTAAGTGATGGGCATGAAATTGTAGATCACGGACTTAGATGGTTTGAAAATTATAGATTAAGTTATGATGAAGAAAAGAGGCAAATTGAAAAATCTGTAGAGATTATACAAAAAATAACTGGGTATAAACCTAAAGGTTATTATGCAAGAGAGCCAAGCGAAAACACAATAGACATTGTAAAAAGCTTGGGATTTACTTATGACTCTGATGCATATAATGATGACATACCATATTTTTATAAGGATTTTTTAATTATACCCTATACTCCTGATATTAATGACTTTCACTTCTTATATCCAATGAATAGATTTTCAACGGCAGATGAATTTCTTTCTTATGTAAAAGACTCATTTGATCAGCTATACGAAGAATCTAAATACGAGTCAAAAATGATGAGCATTGGAATGCATGTTAGAATAATGGGGAGACCTGGAAGAATAAAGGCTCTTAGAGATTTCATAAAATACATTAAATCATTTGATGTGTGGATAGCAAAAAGAGAGGAAATAGCTGATTTTTGGATAAATAATTTTAAAAAATCTAATGAAAAATAAAACTAAGCTGGTAAATAAATAGGGTCTTTTAGAGTTGATATCCTCTTTTCTTTTTCTAATATATTTCTTATGTATTTTGGTATGTAGAACATATGAGCATGAGATTCATTATCATAATATCTATTTTTACCGTTAACCATCTTATTTATCAAGCTGTCTACATCGAAGTTTTTAACGTTTTCCACATTAACATCATTTGATGCTATTACAAATCCCCATATACCTTCATAACTCCTTATGTAAACATAGTATGAATATGCATATTTGAAAACGCTTTTTATTGTATTATAGATAACAGCATGAACTGTTGGCGTTAAGACCGGGCTTGTAGACTGTGTAACAAATACCCCATTCTTCTCAAGCTTATTAACAATCTTCATATAAAATTCTCTAGTATATAGCCTTACTGCAGGACCTGCTTCTTCAGGATCAACTAAATCTGAGATTATAACATCATATTTTTCATCAGTATTGTCTATATAATGCTCAGCATCGTCTATAACTACTTTTACTCTTTTATCATAGAATGAGTTTTGGTGCCATTCTGGTAAATATTTTTTACATACATCAACTACTTGATCATCTATATCAACCATAACAACTTTTTCTATAGATTTAAACCTTAATACCTCTCTTGATGTAGCTCCTTCCCCTCCCCCTAATATAAGTACCTTTTTAGGGTTTCCATTTAACAGCATAGCCGGTTGTACTAAAGATTCGTGGTAGACAAATTCATCAAGTAATGATGATTGTACCTTGCCATCTATAACCAATGCTTTACCCAAATCAGAATAATCTACTATAGCCCATCTTTGATATTTTGATTGACCATATGCATACACATTATTAACTGCATGCATATGAGCAGTTCCTGGAGTACTCCACTCAATAATCCAATGCCATGGATAATTTATTGACATATGTCTCACTCAAATATCTAAAAACGGATTAAAATTAAAAGTTTTCTTATTAGAATTTTACTCTTCTATCAAAACTGCATTTACTACTCCGTCTTGGCCAGGCCTTGAAGTAACCCTTGCCTTTCCTTCACTTGTTTGAATTATTGCTCCTTTTGTTATTATATTTCTCTTTGCATATTCCCTATTAGATGGTGTAGACAAGACATTTAATATCTTAGCAACCTTTGATTTTCCTTTTTTATCTGTAACTATAGCAACGGAAACATTTCTTAATGAAACTTTTAAATTTCCTCCAGTAACTCTCTTTATAATTTTTTCCTCTTTTTCTTGAAGAACTGCTGGCACAAATAACTCTCCCATAGCATATCTTCTCTTCCTTTTATGCACTAAATGTCTTAGCCCTCCACTTGGTTTCTTTAAATCTTTATATTGGTAAACTCCCATGTCTTACACCTATCCTATTTTTATATTTAGAATAGAATATTAAAGTTTTACTATCTACATTCCTTATAAAATAGCTCCTCAATTAATTGCTTAACTTTAATTGGATCATAATATTTATTTAAGAATACAATTATTTTTTCTCTTGCTTCGTTAATTTCTAATTCCCTTGGAGCCCATCCAACTACCCATAATAAGCTATCTAAATGAATTTGGGGCACACCGCTTAATTCTGAAACCTTTTCCCATGCTTTTATTGCAATCTTAGGATTTTTTAATATTTCTTTAAAAGATTCTGATTCAACAATTCCACTTGTATAAGAAATACATGAAATTCTTATATCTATGGGCATAGGTATGTTTATCATTAAAGGCTTAATCTCACCTTTATTCTTTACTGCATAATAAGCCATTTTTATTGAAAATGTTATTGTTTTCTTCCACTCCTCAGTTTCCAATAAGTTCGCAATTTCTTTCATAATTTTTTCGGGTTTCTCCAAAACTATTTCAGGATTTTCAATTATGGCTTTCAAAAGTTCCTTGTTTTTTGATATTTTTTCTATTCTTTTTAGCTTAAATTTTTGCCCTATTATTGATCCCCTACAGTTTTTTATAAAATCTACTACATTGTTAATAGCCTCATCAATATTTTTTGGTTTTCCTCTTTTAGATAAATAATCTGAAAAACATTCCCACCACTCTTCCCCTTTCATAGCTAACTTATAGCTGATCAAAGAAACCACTAGTGAATAAAAAGTAGCATAACCTTTACCCACTTTTTGCTTAAGTTTTTGTATATAAATAAACTGAGGATCAACTTTTTCTTCAAGTAACAAAACGTTTTCCAAGCCAAAATTTTTTATTGAATAAGAAACTTTAACTATTCTTTCTTGATTTATATTCAATCTTACCACGTCCATCCATAGTTTTCTATCTTATTATTATTGTAATATAGTCCAAAACCTTCTTCTATTTTTCCTACAACAAAGCATCTGATTTTTAATTTTGTACATTCATCAAGAAAATCATCTATGTTTTCCTCACTAGTTGTAACAGCAAAATTATAGTCTTCCCAGCTGTTTAAAGCCTCCTCATTATTTATAATATCGTTTAATAAAGGATCGATTTCTATTGCATCCAGGACTACTTTAACTTTGCTGGAATCTATAATATTATAGAGTGTAGAAATCCATCCATCACTATTATCTGATGAAGCTGTACCATATTTATGAATGGGAATCCAAGCATCAATTTGGAAATCAGGTAAAATCGTTTTTCTTAATAATTTATTATCGACATCTGAAATTTTTATTTTGTTTTCTAATAATTTTTGAGATAAAGACCCATAACCTAAATAACCTATTTGAATTAAATAATCTCCTGCCTTTGCACCTTTCCTATTAATATATTTTTTGTTGTCAATTCTTCCTACGGAAACAACATCAATCCAAGAATCGTTTATGGATTTATTTGTATCACCTTTTAAAATAATGCTTTTTAAATAATCAGACGCCTGCCCCATACCTATAGATATTGATTTCAACACATTTTCATCCGTTACCCCTACACTGTACAATAAAGCATATGGTTTACCTCCAGAAACTATTACATCACTCATAGATGCAATAGCAGCTTTAAATGACCAATCTTCATAAGACATCCATGGTAATTTACTCCTAGATGATGAATAACCATCTATATTAAGAAGAAAATCATTTAAAGGGCAAGCATCGTAATCTTTACACCACTCGTTTTTGCTGTTTTTCATGACTTCATCTAGAAGCAATTTCCAACTCTCCAGTCTAACCACCAATATATTAAATAAACTTAAAATTTAAAAATTGGTATTGAAAAGAAATATTAAGAAGAGTTAACAAATAAAATATAGGGGAATGAAAACGATAAGTCTGCCAATTCATATCGGTATTATTCCTGATGGCAACAGGAGATGGGCTAAAAAGAATAAAATAGATTTTTTCACAGCTTATAAAATAGGATTCGAAAACTTAAAGAAAATTCTAGACAAAATCGTTGATTATGGAATATATAATGCTTCTGTTTATGTATTGAGCTATGAAAATTGCACCAGAAGAAGCAAGACAGAGTTAAATTTTTTATTTTATTTATCAAAAGAAGGGTTTAATTATATAAGAGAAAATCAAAAGCTAAAGGATAATGACATATCAGTAAGAGTAATAGGTGATATGAGTATAGTTCCAGACTATATATTAAATGAAATTAAGAAAACTGAGGAGGAAACAAAAAATAGAAAAAATGGCATACTAAATCTAGCATATTGCTATTCTGGAGAATGGGAATTAAATTTAATAAAAAATGGGGAAAAACCGCCATCATTATATATGAAACCCATAGATTTATTGATTAGAACTGGAGGAGTTAAAAGGATTAGTGGATTTTTCCCATTACTAATTAATTATGCTGAATTTTACTTTACAGACATACTATGGCCTGATTTTAACGAAATTGAACTTGAAAAATCGTTAAATTGGTTTTCTTCACAGCCTAGAAACTTCGGTATATAAAATTTTGAAACATATATTTGATTTTATAAAATATTTAGCTTATATTTCTGA
>NZ_JAWDMQ010000028.1:0-19355 GCF_046536515.1 Caldisphaera sp.
AGGGTTACACCCCTTTTATGGGTGCTACTCTGTTATGTTCTACAATAAAAGATAGGGGTTTCTTTATTGATGATAAGACTTTACCTGTTGCTTTCTTTAATATGTTTAAAGCTCCATTTAAATCCGAATGAAGTTTATGTTTTAAGGGACAACTAACGACTCCCCTTGGTCTTCTTTTAACTTCTATATTATGATAAGCACAATACTTTGAGGTATTATACTCAACGACCTCAAAAACTTTAATGCCATATTCTTGTGCTTTAAGTTCAATTGTATCAATTAATTTACGATAAGACCACATGTTTACTGTGAATTTGTTTCCTTTTTCTTGTGCGATGTTAAATGGATAACCTAAGTAAAGAAGCCAAGTACCGTCGTTTAATACTACACTTGCTAAAACGTTTATGCCTAAGTCTATTGAAGTGACCTTGTTACCTTTAGGTGATTCAACTGAAATGGTTTTCCTTTCACCATAAACAATATACTTGCTCTTCATTCCAGTTTTAGTTTTCTCAACACCTACTTCAACTGGTATAGAAGCATACCATGCGTTTCTTGTTTCATCATAGTATATCTCCAGCCTACCTTGTTTACCATACCATCTAAGTCTACTAGCAAAATCTATTTCTAGGTTGAAGTCCTTGAGGATTAACTTGTGTTTTGTTCGTCAACAACATATCTATCTTGTCTAATAACAAGTAAAAGCTTCCTCTTCTTAGTTTCTCTATCATTCCAATAACGCGGTAAGCTAACATGTTTCATGAAGAGTGGCAATTTTCCTTCATTCTTCAGCTTTAGAAGAGAAAAAAATGAGTTCCATGCCTCATTGCTCTTCTGCATAACTGCTTGAGCATTAACTTTTAGTTCTTCCTTATACTTTTCATAATACTTGTCCCACGTTATATTAAAGTCTACTTTCTTTTCGTGAAAAAACTGTTGCCTCCTCTCATAGTTTAACTCGTTGAAGAGCTTTGATGAGATATTAGATAGCCTTCTGAGCTTCCTTTTCTGAAAACCATTTGGTAGAAGACGGACTACATTTTTTCTCTTATTTGTATAATTAACTTCGTAGATGCCTTCATCTGGTATTGCGGGAGAAATCGGCTCCCGCTCCTCATGTTTTAAGAGTTGACCAGACGAAGGCATCTGGAGAGCATCTCAAATAGAAATAGTATTTTTGGTTAAAAATTTTATTCTGTCCCTAGAAGGGCAAGGCTTGTCGTTCTCTTTATCACATTTTACTATATGTTACCCTTTAAAAGTAACTTTATTGGTATCACTTGCTTTAATCCAGATGGCGTATACCTTATAACAGAAACTGGTAAAATGCCATTCTCTACTTCATACCTAGCTATATCAACTGGATCTGTGGAATTTATTAATTCAGTTTTTATTAATGGAGGAGCATTATGGGTTAATTGAAGTGATCTTATACCTATTATTTTGGCTTTTTCATATTTAGTTAAATATGGTGGCCCTATTATTATATCTTCTCTAATTTTTGGATATGCCATATATGAACCTGACATTTTTTCCACCTATTTATCCTCTTCAAATATTACTAAAATTAGAGATTAAAAATTAAATGCTAAATTTTTTATACTAACAAAATATTAGGGTGTAAGTCTAGATTAGAATTAAGGATTAAGATGAAAGAAATTAAATTAAAAATAGAACCAGGAAATTATAAAAGTGTAAAACTAGAATTAAGCGATGCTATAGAATTACTAAAAATTGTTGCTTCTCTAAGAGGTTTAGAAACAAAGGATGTTATAGAATCTTTTAGAATACTGAACAACTTTGACGAGTTTTATGAATATCAAAGAAAGAAGTTTAAAGACTATGTAACTCCAGATAAAGATGTAAGCGACATGATAAAAGGTTCAGTTATTGTTGATAATATGAAACTAATCAAAGAAAATAATAAAAAGTTTGTTATAATAACATTTGATAGAAGATTAAAAGAAGAATTCATAATTAAAGGATTAAATCAAATAGGATATAATGTAAATATTGAAAAATAGTAAACCAAGCCGATCTCGCAAACATCCTTTGATGAGAAAATAATGAAACTATTATTCATTTGTTTCGCTTTTTTCGCTTTTCTTTTTACTAGTCTTCTTTTTACTAGATTTCTCTTTTTTACTTTTTTCGCTTTTCTTTTTACTAGTCTTCTTTTTACTAGATTTCTTAGACCTTCTCGACTTCTTTATAGAAGAACTAGATAATTCAGACATTTTACGTTCGACTTCTTCGTTATAATATGCTCTTGCTTCATTAACTTTAATTTCATTTTTAACAGCCTTCTCTAAAATATCAAATGACCTCAACATGATATCTAGTAGTTCAGGGCTTTCTACTTTATACTCAATTAGCTGTTGAGATTCTTCTTGGGCATTGTTTTGTTGCTCTTGTTCTTCCTCCTCCTCACCTACCTCATCTTCGCTTTCGCTCATTTTTTCACCTAAACTTAAAATATGGTAACGCGAATTTAATATTTTCATTTGATTTTAAACATTGTCGGGGATTAAAGACTATCTACCCTATAGTATATTATAAGAACATTTTTATGTCAGATCTTAATAATAAATAGACCTTGGATATAATAGCTGATAGTATCCTCTGACTGAGAGTTTAATCATATAAAGGACGCCATTGCAACCATTATTCTTAAGGTATTATAGAATATTATTTTAACGGGACCTTCACCATTGTAAGTTAGGGAGGATCTAATTATTAAGAGAAGCTGGTAATATTTCTAACTTCCTCTTTGTCCTGAAGGGTGAGAGGTCCCTTAAGGCAGATCATAGGCTCGCGGTTTAATACCTTCATCTTCATCTCTTCATAGCTAGTTGGTGAAATTACCCACCTACTCCATTTCAGGTAGACCACTGTTAGACCTTCAACCAATTACCCCTATCCCTCGCTGGCCTCTCCTCTCAGATCCAAGGGACTCAGGGATATGTTTTCAAAGTATAGGGACATACTTTGGCCTTGATTTAGGACTTCCCTACACCAGCTCTGTTAGTTGGGGTAGAGGCATACCTCATGTTTCAGTGACGCATACCCCTTTAGCAGCTGTCTCAATTTTTAATAAGTCTTTAAATTCAAAAAATTTTACGCCGTCCCTACAAGGGCAGGGTTTGCCGTTCTCCTTATCATAAGAGAAAGATAGTTTATTAATTGTTTACCAGATGTTTGAAAACATATATATAAGCTTTTCTCCTTTTAAACAGAAATAGTCCTTATCAAATAAATATCTACATAGCTGAAATAAATAATATACACAGAGGTATTAGAATTGATGTATTTAGATGACAATATATTAGGGAGGACATTTAATATGGATAAAATAGATTATACAGGAGGTAAATTTAATGAATTTGTTAGTATGTTAAGCAAAAAAGCATTAAATTCATTTATGGGGGCATATATACTTTTAGATAGCCAATCTAAAGTAAAGTTTAACATGGGATTTATAGAATTATTGTTGAAAAGTCCTGAAAACGCCTGCATACTAGCTCGTGAAGCTTTGGGAGAACAGTTTATGTTTTTAATAAAATCAATTTTGGTAGGTAATGAATTTAATGAAATAAGAAATTATATATTAAATAGCTGTAAAAGCTTTTTAAGTTCTTCATAAAGGATTATAGATTAAATGTTAATAATTGTTACAAAGTTAATAATTACAGCAATTCTATACTAAATTTATCCCAGACCTAAAGGTTTCCAATACAATTTAATATGAAATACAAGCATTTTACTATAATTTAAATCCATAGAATTAACCAAAATCTTTATCTTTATAAAATTTATAAACTTACATATACTCCTTAAATGGCGAGGTCTTTAGCCGTAAGGTGATTCAAATGGTGAAAGCATCAACAGGATATAGAAGCAAGACAAGAAATATGCTAAGAAAGCACATCAGAGAAAGGGGAGGTGTTCCAAGGTTAAGTAAAGCCTTATACCCATATCAAATAGGGGATAAGGTTGTTATATACATAAATTCATCTTTTCACGATGGAATGCCTCACAGAAGATTTCATGGACTAACTGGAGAAATTGTTGATAAAAGAGGAAAAGCTTATGTAGTAAAAGTAAATTTAGGAAATAAAGAAAAGACTATTATAACATATGCAGTCCATCTAAAACCCTTCTTAGAACAAAAGTCCCAATAAGGGGTCTTATATTATGGAAAGAAGGATTGAAGAAAGACGCTATATTTCCTATTATGAAGCAAAATATTTTATGGAAAGAAGGATTGAAGATTCACAACAAATAAACTCTCTTCAAGAAAAATCATGGGATTATTTAAAAACCTTTGGTGTAGGCGATTCTAAAGAGGCTAAAGAATCGATTAAAAAATTAGTTAGTTTTGGCTTAAAAGAAACAACGGCTATTATGCTGCTAAATGTTTGCCCTGATAACAACTCATTTATAATATCTATTATTTCTTCTTTACCGGAAGAAAATTCAACAAAAATAGACGAAGAAAAATCGAAAGAAATTTTTAACATAATAAATAATTTTTGTAGTAAAAAAAGTTAAACTCCTTATTTCTATAAATTAGTTGAGTAACTATGAGTAAAAACTCAAGCAGGAATTGTTATTCAAATAATTTTACTGCTTTAATAGCTGAAAAACCAAGGGCTGCAGAAAAAATTGCTTTAGCCTTAAAAGATTACGGAAAAATTGAAAAATGCAAGTATTATAGAATCCCTTATTATATGATTAAAAATGATAAAGAAACAATTTTAGTTCTACCAAGTGCAGGACATCTCTTTGGACCATCTACAAGTGGCAGAGGGATACCTATAATAAAGATAGTTTGGAAACCCCTTTGGGAGTTTGACAAATCAGCCTACTATACAAAACCATATTATATGATGATGGCATCAATCCTGCCTAAAGCAGACGCATATATAAATGCCTGTGATTATGACATCGAAGGAAGTGTTATAGGATATAAAATTATAGAAAGCTTTGGAGATATTAAAAAGGCTAAAAGGATGAAATATTCTACTTTAACAAAAACAGATATTTTAAATGCATTTAATAAACTATCCCCCCTAGATTTAGATAATGTAAATGCAGGTTCTGCCAGACATGAGTTAGATTGGCTATGGGGAATTAACGTCTCAAGACTTCTCATGAAATCATTAAAGAATGAAACAGGAAAGACTGTTTCTTTGAGTGCAGGTAGAGTGCAAAGCCCAACACTTGCAGAGGCTATAAAAAGATGGGAAGAAATAAACCTTTATTTACCAAACCCTATTTTTTCTATATCAATATTAGGTGAGTATGAAGGAAAAAAATTTTTAATAACCCCTAAGGATTGGTATCCAGAAACAATTTCTGAAGCAAATGATGTCAAGAAATATTTGGAAAAAAATCCATATTTAATAGTTGAAGATTACAGTGAAAGTAAAGATAAGATTTCGCCACCACCTGCTTTTAATTTAGGGGATCTCCAAAAAGAAGCGTCAAGAATTTACGGCTATTCACCATTTAAAACCCAAAGCATAGCCGAAGAACTTTATTTAGAGGCATTGATAAGCTATCCAAGAACAAACAGCCAAAAGTTGCCTAAAACTATTAATTATGCTCAAATATTAAATAACCTATCAAAACAAAAATACAAGAGTCTAATTGAAACCTTGTTGAAAGAAACCAATGGGAAACTAAATCCAGTTCAGGGCAAAGAAGACGATCCTGCTCATCCAGCCATATACCCAACAGGTGAAGTTCCAAAGAAATTATATGGCGATTATTTGAGGATCTATGATCTTATTGTTAAAAGATTTCTTTCGGCATTTTCAAAAGATGCATTATTGAATAAAAGTTTTGTAACTTTAAGAGACGGATTAAATAGAAAATATAAGGCAGAAGGATTAGTAATAATAGATGAAGGGTGGTTTAAATATTATAGTTTTTCTTATCCAAAAACTAATGAAATACCTGTTTTAAGAAAAAACGACAAAGTAAAAATAATAAATATTGACTTAAAAACAGTATGGCCAAAAACTAATGTTTTTCTAAGCAGACCTTCATTACTTAGATGGATGGAAAAGGTAAACATTGGAACAGAAGCAACAAGAGCTAGGATTATAGAGATACTTTATAAAAGAAAGTACTTAATAAACAGAGGCAAAAGAACAGAGGTAACTAACCTAGGATATACTGTATATAAGGCTATAGAATTAATATCGAAACAACTAATTTCACCAGAACTTACTAGGAACTTTGAGGAAAAACTAGATATGATATCGAAGGGCAAATATTCTAAAGAAGATGTAGTAAACGAGGCTAAAGAATTTCTTTCTAAGGTAATAAAAGAAAAACTTGATGACAAAAGTTTAGGTAAAAACTTAGCAATAGCATTAGGTATAGAAGAGCCTGAGGAAAAGTGCTCTATATGCAAAAGACAAGCTAAACATAGAGTTTCAAATTATAATTTATGTGATTTCCATTATATGGCTTTAAAGAAAATGAATGAAAAATTGCCAGATCTATCAAAAAGGTTAGAAATTGATGAAAACAGAATATTAAAAGAGTTATCAGAAAATGCTATCGTTGGTTTGTGGATAAGAGAAGCAAGCAAATTTTTACTTCAAAATGATGAAAGAATCGCCTTCAGGGGAATTAGTTAAAAACCAAAATGTTATATCTTTATGCCAAATGATAAAAAAGCATCACTACCAGTACCTCTTATTGCAAGAGCAAAGCTTCCTATATATGGTATAACTATTGGTTCATTTCCATTATAAGTCCATACAACACCTTTTATTTCAAAATACGGAACCCCTCCTGTAGTAAAACCATTTATAGTATAATATCCACAATATTGAGGATAGCCTGGATCTGGTATTGGATTATTATCTCCTTTTATTATAAAACACTCCGTTCCGTTATGTTCATATATACCAATAACTCTATGTATAATTAACGTTCCATAATAATTGTAGACTATTACGTTGCCTATCTTAATATTGTTATACGGTTTCTTGTACATGATAGCAACATCTCCAGTATGAAGGGTAGGCTTCATACTTATTCCATCAACAATAACTGGCGTTATACCATAAACTAAATGGGCAAATAAAGCAGCCCCAATAATTAATATCATAACTGTAATTAATATAGCATTACCATATTTTATTTTTTGCCTCATTTCATGCTTATCCATATCAATCCCATAAAAATTATAGAAATAGGAAGTTAAAAAAAATTAGAGATCACACGTTTTACAGGTGCTATTTTCATCTGGTTTTAAACTTACAATGCCATTCCTACTATCCTTAGCTATACCAAATAACTGAGAAAGCTTTCTATCGGATTCTACATCAGTTACTCTCATTTCTTTTTTAATTATTGTCATTCTAGACTTCTCCTTTTTCTTTTGCTTTATAGGTTGCACCAATATATTTTTTGCCTCTCCACCAAAATATATTACTTGTATTCCTTTGCTCTCATCCCTATAAATTGTTACCCCTTTTAACCCTCCTAACCATGCAACAAGGTATGTTGTGTAAACGTCGTCTATTTTTGAATCACTTGGCAAATTAATTGTTTTGCTTATAGCTTGGTCGGTATAAATTTGTGAAGCTATTTGATGAGATAAATGATACCATAAATCGAAATCCATGCTTGTAGAGAAGATGTTTGCTAAATTTCTTATTTCTTCTATTAACCCCTTGTAATCTACATCGTTTTTAGATACTATTTTGCCATCTTTTTCAACAACCTTACTTTTGCCCACTATATAATTCTCTATATCGTTTAATGCCCATCTAATACTGCCTTTGTGAGATGATATAAATTTAAACAGATCATCTAAAAATTCAACAGATAAGTTATATTTCTTTGCTAATTCTAATACTTTATCTCTAAATATTGATATTGTTTCCCAAAACTCTCCTACTGCAACTCTTCTTAAATATACTAGAGCAAAATATGGCTCTATTCCACTGCTGGTCCCAGAGATAATGCTTATAGTTCCTGTTGGAGCTACAGTATTTACAACTGTGTTTCTTGGTGCTTTTGCGCCTATTGACTTTCCATAATCTATAAGTTTATTCCATGTTAATCCAGGATTAAACAACGCGTTAATAAGCAATTTCTTTGCATCGTTTATCGAAAAGTCAAAGGAATTATTTATATCATCTTTAGAAATTGAAAATACATCATTTAATACTTTATAAAATGCTTCATCTCTAATAATATTTATTGATCCATCTTGCATTACTCTTTTCGCGGTTTCTCCAACAAATCTTTTAGAAATCTCTGCTGGTATTTTTACATCATGGTACTTTACATTTACCCATCCGTCTTTAATTTTCATAACTTCATTAGCCTTAAGTAAAGCAGGTGTATGCAACTTTAAGGTTTCTTCAATATCAGCTTTCTCAACACATTTCATTTCCTTCCAATCCCATCTTTTGCATTCAAAAGCAGGAGCATGCCCTAATTTAGCACCTAATTCCCAACTTCTTTTCCATGCAAAAACTTCAATTGCTGCAGAAACTATCAAAGTAAATGCAACAGCCTCATCGCTGTCATATGGATAATTAAGTGCCGCTACGGCATTTGCTAATCCCATTATCCCTAGCCCTATTTTTCTCGTGATTGAGTTTATCAGGGTTTGCCTCTTATCAGGATGTTTATTTAAGTCAATCACAGCATCCATTGAATCCACAATCAATTGTATATCATCATAAAAAGCCTTCAAATCAAACTTATTATCTTTAATATACTTGTTTAAGTCTATAGAACCTAAGTTACAGCTTTCAAATGGATATAAGTGCTGTTCACCGCATGGGTTTGTTGCAGTAACTACGCCCAACCAAGGAGTAGGATTGAATTTGTTATGATTGTCAGGGAATATTAATCCTGGATCTCCACCTTCCCATGCAGCTTTAATTATCTCTTCCCATAAAAGCCTTGCATTATATTTCCATATCTTTGTGTTTCTCTCATTAAAGTCAACTTTTTTACCTGATGTCTTGTTTGCCTCTTCTAAGTCATTAATTGCTAAAGACTTTGTTTTTTCTAAAACATCTTCAAATATGTTTAAGTATGGATTATCTAAAAGCCATTTGTTTTCTTCAATAAGTTTTCCTATTCTTCCTAAACCTGTTTCCTTGCTAATACTATAATGAATTCTATAAACTCCATTTTTATCCTTGCTATATCTTGGATTTACCATCCACCATTCATCATCATCAATAAGTGATTTCATAAAGGCATCGTTTACACCAACACTTATGTTAAAGTTAGTTAAAAATGAGTCCTGCATAGGGGTTCTCTTGGATTGTATAAAGCCTGCATCTTCTGGCATATAATAGCCTTCCTTAGAAAGCTTTTCAGCCATCATTTTTAATATTGGATTTACTTCATATAATTCATCTTTTTCGATTTGATCAAATGCATCTTTAACTGCCTTTATAAATGCCCTAACTTGGGGAGGTAATGTATTTGCTAAAGCCTGCCACGAATCGTATTTTGGATTATATATATCAGGATGCCAAATATGTAATATACCCATATTAGCTCCTCTTCTCTTACCCCCCTGTTTAACAACATCAGTTGCGACATCATATAGCCTCATAAAGCTTAATGGTCCACTTGCTACCCCGCTTGTACCGGCAACAATATCTCCTCTAGGCCTTAGTTCTGAAAAACTAAAACCTTGGCCTCCGCCATATTTAAACGTTAAGGCTTGAACCTTAACTCCATCTAGTATGCCTTCCATGCTATCAAAAACCGGTGTAACATAACATGCACTTAAAGCTCCTTTAGCTCCATCAGAAAACATATTAAATAATGTTGGAGAATTAAACATAAATTTACCATTTATTAATAAATTATAAAGTCTTTCTTTATCTGCCCTAGAAGAGAACCCTTCGGCAACTCTTCTCATAACCATTGAAGGCGTTTCTAATGGGTTTAACAATTGACTTTTTACCATATATCTCGATTGTAATACTTTTATTGCATTATAAGTAAATTTCATATCATCTTCGCATGGTTCATTCCTTTTACCTTCAACGAAATCTTTTACGCACTGTGGAATATCAGCTAATAAACCACCATTTGGCGCCCTTTTATTATATTCTTTTAAAACAGCTCCATAAATTTCTTTCAACAAAAGCTTCCTAGCTTCTATTTCAATTTCTGGCTTAAATGTTGATTCCTTAATTAATTTTAATTGATCAGCTTCATTTGATGCCATATTTACACCCCTTCTTAAATCCACCAATCGCGTTTAGCGTAAATATATTATGATTGAGTAAGGTAAATATTTTTCTGGGCATATTCTAACACTGACCTCTCTATCATATATTATATAGGGTTGTATTACCTTATCTTTTGAGTAAATATTTTTCTGGGCATATTCTAACACTGACCTCTCTATCATATATTATATAGGGTTGTATTACCTTATCTTTTGAGTAAATATTTTTCTGGGCATATTCTAACACTGACCTCTCTATCATATATTATATAGGGTTGTATTACCTTATCTTTTTTTCCATTTTACAACTGAAAGCCTCGCCCTTTAAGGTGAGGATGAGAAAAGTTTTTTAATTTAAAAACTTAAAAATTGAGACAGCTGCTAATGGGGTATGTATCATTGAAACATGAGGTATGCCTCTACTCCAACTAACAAGTGTAATATAGGAATCGTGTAGGGAAGCCTAAATCAGGGCCAAAGTGTATATGTGTCCCTACACATTAAAAACATATCCCCAAGTCCCTTGGATCTGGAAGGTAAGGGCAACTCCCAGTGAGGGATAGGGGTAATGGGTTGAAGGCCCAGCCAGTGGTCTATCGCTGGACGGATGGAGCGGGGTAGTGAAGAAACCTCTACCTGCTAGCTATGAAGTGATGAAAATGAAGGCGGTAAATCACGAACCTATGATCCGCCCTGAAGGAACCCTTGCCCTTTAGGGCAGGGAGGAGGTCAGCCCTCTTAGATATAACTTCAACGCCTTTAAAAGCGCAGAGACAAAAGGGTATTGCTTTAAAACCATAAATACGCAAATATTATACTCAAGAGCCTTAAGTTTTAGCATTAATGTTAACTTCCATTATCTCTTTGGATTTTCTGTAATTAGTCCCTAGTTGATTTTAATTTAACTTTTCCATTGAAGAGCTGTTACCTCCTCTGTATTTTAATTCTTTGAAAAGGTTTGCTCAAGCATTAGTTTATTTTCTGACCTCCTCCCCGCCCTGAAGGGCGAGTTTCCTGAGGTCTTAAGGGTTACACCCCTTTATGGGTATTACTCTATTATCCCTCAAGCCGATATTGCGGGAGAAATCGGCTCCAGCTCTTCATGTTTTAAGAGTTGACCAGACGAAGGCATCTAAAGGCATTTCAAATAGAAATAGTATTTTTGATTTAAAAGCTTTTATTCCGCCCCTAGAAGGGGCGAGGTTTGTTGTTTCTTTATCATTTCAATTTAGGAATATCTACAATAGAAAGTCGAGGTGAAAAAGCAGTTGGCAGAGAAGATAACCAAGATGTGCTCAATATGCAAAAAAAGACCTGCAGTTTATTATAGAACATACAGTGGCGAGTATATTTGTGCTAAATGCTTAAATAATGTAATCGAAAAAGGAGTTAAGAGAGAAATAAGCAAAACTAAGATTTTAAACATGGACAGCAAAATAGTTATACCAATAACTTATTTTTCTCCAGGTTCATCTATAGTTTTATCTAACATTCTCTACAGAATTGAGAAGCAATTTAAATCAAAACTTGCTATAATAGTACCTAAAGATTATGATATAGAAAAAATTAAAAGCTTTTTAGAGGATAAAACAGATATATTAATTGCTGATATTAGCATCAAACCTCCTGATAAGCTGTCTCTAATGGAATGCCTAAGATATGAAAGAGCTTGGTCAATAAAATCAGCTAAAGCTTTAGGCTATAATTTTATTTCATTACCTATAACAAGAACAGATATATCTTTAATTTTATTAGACTCTATATTAAATGGAAAAAGTGAATTTCTATCCGAATCATTTGAATTTCTAGATATGGATAATATAAAAATATTTTATCCTTTTTCTGGCATTGAGGGAGAAATTCTAGCATCTTACGAATTTATATCTGGAGTAAAAATAAATCCTTTATGTTCTACTCATATAAAATCAAAAAGCATATTTTACTCAATAGCAGGTTCAAGACCCGAACTTGATTTTGGGAGCCAAAGAATTGTTGAAAGATTAAACAACATTACAAATAAGTTAAGCAAAACTAAATGTAAAATTTGCGGAGGTTTTTCTGATCATGAAATTTGCAATACGTGTATCAAATTAAACTTAAGAAATATTGATGTTACTTTAAACATTTCTTCTTAACAAATTTAATAGGATGCTTTTTTCTTCTTTACTTAAATGAAGTTTAATGCTTATCTTATCTTTCTCTTGTAAACTAGGTGGCTTTATTTCTCCATCATAAATTATGTAGCCAGAATTTACTATCTCCTCTAATAAACTATTATTATAAATTTTTCTTAGATTAACAAGCTGATCTTTTAAATTTATATCTTTTTTTATATCCTTCTCATCAAGAATTGCTCCACAAACTATGCAATTCATATCGGGCATAACAGAATTAAAACCGCAAACAGGACACCTTATTGGAGTTCTATTACCATAGTTATTCCAAAGTTGCCTTAAGTTTTCTATTAGATCGGGTGCATTAATTTTCTTAACTATCTTATAAAGTTTGGGAGCAGCCTTTCCAGCAAATTCTGGTGCATAAGCTATTATAAATTCAACTCTATCTCTGGAATCTATCTCATCTCTTTCAATAAGCCTGGCTGCAACAGCCTTCATAAATTGATCTTTTAAATTTACAAATTTTTTCATCAAAGATTCTTCTGAGGGCTTAGTTACCCTAGACTCCACTATAGAGGTTATTATTTCTTCAACCAAATCCTTTATATCATTTGGACTTAAATTAATTAGATCAAGGCCAAACCTATCTATTATTTCATTTGATATACTAGTCACAAAATTATTAAATTCTTCATCACTAAGCTTTGCTTTTTTCTGTGATTTCTTTTTATTTTCATGGCCTTTATTATTCTCTTCTTTATTTTTAATTGATTCACCTTTTCCTTTCTTTCTAGGCATACTACTCAATCCGTATATAAATAACTACTCTGCCCTAAATATAATTAAGTAAACTAAATCCCATAGATATGTTGTTTAAAACTCACATTTATTCATTTGGACTTCTCATTTAATAGACAACACATATTTTTTGATTAATTTATTAAAAGAAACGTTTATATTAGGATGAAATCTTAATACCTTAATAAAAATATTATTTCAATTTAAAAAATTTTCTACAAATATAAATAAATAGGATGAAATATCTTTAAAAATAGAAGGGAGTGAGATTTAATGGAAGGTCAGAGGGCTCCACAGAAAAAAGAAGGAGAACATATAGCAGGAGTAGAAATAGAGGCAGTTATACTAGATTACATGGATAATGGATATTATATGGATCCACATCCATGGCATAAAGAAAAACCCATAGCACAAGCTATTGGAGTGAGAAAATTTACTATATTAGATGGCATCCCTTTGGGACATAAGTTAGAATCCTTAGATGTTGTTACATTAGCGAGAGAAACAGTAAAAACAATAAACGAACCTTTAGACCCTACAGGTAAAAAATTTAAAACATTTGATGTCTCATTAGCTTGTATACCTGGAGCTGATAAAAAAATATATTGTACTACTATATTTCCAGTTTCTCAAAGAATATCAGATTTAATAGATATATCTCTTTCAGACCCAAATAGCGGGCTAGTTTATCTGAAAAACCCCTCTGACCTTTCGAAGGTAGCTAAAGAAAGAGGCCTTTCAGAAAAAATTTTGGCAGTTCCAAGAACACCTATATCTTATAAGGATTTATCAGAAATAGCAAAAAGAACTCTACCTGAGGCTATTAAGTTGATTATTAGGAAAAATGAAAAACTATTTGTTGAATTCTTTAATATAGCAGAACCAATAAACATAAGACTACATTCCATTGAGTTATTAAGAGGCGTCGGAAAGAAAACGCTTAAAACGCTTCTTGAAACTAGACAAGCTAAAAAAATTACTAGCTTTGATGAAATCAAAAAAATATTAAAGGTTGATCCTATAGATATTCTTGCAGACAAAATAATCGATGAAATTACAAACCAACCAAAATATTATTTATTTGTTGAACCTAAAGATCCAAATATTTTATTTTTAAATTACCTAGATTTAATGAGAAAAAGTCTTTATCAAAAGACAAAATGAAGCTGAGGAATAATAATGGAATTAAAAAATTTTTATTCTATATGTAATAATTTTGAGGACAAAATTAAAATTAAGTTAATTAAAAAAATATCACAACATTTTTTGCTTGATTGCAATTATATAAAACTTTTCTATGACCAATTAATTCAATACAAAAATCAAGATTTCCTTGAGATAGGAACCGGCATAGGATCAATTACATTACCTATATCACTTCTTGCAAAAAGGGTTATAACAATAGAAATTGATAGAAGGCTCTCCTATGTAAGAAATTTTTTACCATATAATGTAGAATTCATTTTTGGCAATGGAATTAACATTGTAAAGTCGACGAAAATACCTATATTGGTATCTAACATACCATATAATATAACTTCAAAAATATTAATTAATCTTGCAAAAAATAATAATATAAAATATGCTGTATTAGGAATGCAAAAAGAAGTTGGGAATAGAATAATAGCAAATCCAGGAGAAGAGAGCTATGGTAGATTAAGCATAATTATGCAACTTTTATTCAAAGCAAAAATAATTGGGTACATACCATCAGAAAAGTTTATCCCAAGACCTAAGGTAGATAGCTCAGTAATAGTTTTAGAAAGAAAAAATTTATGGAATGAGAACCTCACTAGGCTAGAAAAATTAACCTCTTGCTTATTTTCTCAAAGAAATAAAAAAGCTGAAAAGGTCATAAAAATCTGTACCGACGAAGAAAACCTAAAAAAAATTAACCTCAAAGAAAAAAGAGTTAAGGATTTAACTCCAAATGAAATATTAGCTCTGCTTAATATTTAATAAATTAAAATTAATTTTAATAAATAATAAAAACTCTCATATCTGATTTCTAATTGAAATCATTTGTATTTACTTTATGACCTCCTTCCAGCCATGAATGTTTTCTTAAGGTCTGAGGATTATACCTTTTATAAGTATGCTAGATTATTATAGTTGCTTAACACTTTCCTTAGAATGACACTCTTTATTTAATTTTATCAGAATTTAAAAACCTTTATCCCAATCTGGAAAAGAGATACATGCCATTTTTATTGCCATTAAATATCAGTTTTTTACAAAAAAATAAATAGAAAGCTCTTTAAATTTTTATTAACCATTGCTAAATATAGAATTAAAGCGCGTAAGGTGCTTCTTTGTGACAAGAATACCAGCCGAGCTATGTGCTAGATGCAAAGGATACAAAAAGCTATGCGGACTTCCAAAATGTCCTATATTAGAAGAATTTAGATCTCAATTAAATTCATCTCTAAAAATAATTGATAAAAATGCTGGAGGATCAACTCCTCCCAGCGGTCTTGTAGGAGAATATGGTTATCCAAAAGTTCTCTTTCACTATATGATACCTCCAGGAATAAATGGGGATGAAGCTAAATACAGGGATAATCCTATTTTGTGGTCAATTAAAAAGGAGCCTTTAGAAAATATAATCAAAATGAGAAGCGAACTCGTCTCAGCTACAATAGTTGTTGATATAAATAGACCTTGGGAATTGTATCAGAATGAAATAGGCTTAGCAATAATATCTGAAAGGCCTGTTGATAGTGAAGTATTGCTTAAAAAGCCTCCATTACCAAAATTATCATTCGATGGTATAACTAAACCAGTCGGTCCTAGAGCCCCAGCTGAAAAAATAATTGTAAGGAGTAATCCCAAATTAAGTAAAGCAACAGAAAAAATCATATGGGATGATTTGAAGGCAGAAAATGCTTTGTGGAACCTATATAAAGAAGGAGTTGATGTATATATTTTACAAAATATGTTAAGCTTAGGTTTTTTAGGAAAGATAAAGCAAAGGAGGCTTGTTCCGACAAGATGGTCAATAACTGCAATTGATGATACTCTTTCCAAATATTTAAGAAAACAAGTCAGAGAATTTAACGAAATAAGCCAATACGAAATATATGAGGGTGAATATTTAAGCAATAGATTTTTAATAATATTAATACCAGGAGATATAGAATTTGAATGGATTGAAGTTTGGCATCCTTTATCAATATGGACAAGATATGCTGAAAAACCTATTATAAGCAAAGTTGAAGAGGATGCTTTAGGAAGGGTTTCTACCCCAGATGGCGGATTTTCCGCTGCAAGGCTTGCTATATTGGAGTATCTTTTAAAAACAAAAGTAAAGGCAAGCATAGTTATTTTGAGAGAGATTTTACCTTCCTATTATGCTCCTGTGGGGAATTGGCATATAAGAGAAACTGTTAGAAATTCCTTGATTAAAGGCTATAAATTTAAGACTAATGATATAAATGAAGTCAACAAATATGCAAGTAGTTGGCTTAAAGCAGATCCAACCTATGTGTTAAAAGAAAGCTATCTATTAAAATATAGTTTGAAGAAAAGAAAGCTATCTGAATTTATTTGATAAAATGAACGGCAAACCTCGCCCTTCAGGGCGGGGAGGAGGTCAGAATAAACTAAGTGAATTTAATTTAATATTTCTTTCTAAAGGATTTTATTAATATGCTAAATCTAAAAATATATACTTTTGCGCACAAAAAAATTCACGGTGGAAAAATGTCGAAAGAAAACAAAATAAAGACAGTTTTTGAACCAATCTATATGCTCAGTTATAAACCTTCTTCAGGATGTGAGTTTTTTGAAGTATTAGAAAATAATGGAAATTATTATGCCAGATGCAAGATTATAGATTCTCTGATAACAAAGAGTAAAGTAAATAAATGTGAAAACTATTGGAAAGATTGTCCTTATAGAAGGCTCAGTTTAAAATCTCAAAGAGGAATCAAGGAACTATAACAGTTCCTGATAGACCTTTTATTACATTATAAGCATCGTCAAGATCTCCTATAATTGCAGTTCCATTTGTTGATTCAACATATTTAATAGAAGCTAATACCTTTGGGCCCATAGATCCTTCAGGGAACATACCTTTTTTATATAAATCGCGTAACTCATCAACTCCTACCTTTTCTAACCATGTTTCATCTTTTTTACCATAATTTATTGCAACTCCTTTTACATCAGTTAATATTATAAATTTATCAGCCATAATTTTTGTGGCTAATAATGAACTTGCCAAATCTTTATCAATTACAGCTTCTATTGGAATGTAATTTTCTTTTCTCTTTATAACAGGAATTCCTCCACCCCCTGCAGCTATAACTATATATTTTTCATCTAGCAATTTTTTAATAATATCAATTTCTAGTATATCAACTGGCATTGGACTTGGCACTACTCTCCTATAACCCCCTCTAGGGTCTTCTTTAAATACCCAACCAAATTCTTTAGATAACCTCTCTGCTTGATCCATTGAAAAATAACTTCCTACATATTTAGTAGGATTTGAAAACTCTTTATCGTTATCTAATACCAAAGTTCTAGTTAATATAGCAATAGCTTTTCTTTCCTTTAAATAATTGGAAAATGATTGCTGCAACATATATCCGATCCATCCCTGAGTCATTGCGTCTGCTATATCTATGGTTAATGCTCTTTCTGAGTTCATAGAATACATCATTTCTATAAGATAGCCTACTTGAGGTCCATTACCATGAGTTATAACTATATCATCCTCATGTTCTATTGATTTAGCTATTGTTGCGGCTGCATTATTTACATTTTTCCATTGATCATCTACACTACCTTTATCACCTTTTCTTAATATGGCATTACCTCCTAACGCTATTAATAGTTTCATGTATATTCCCTCTGCTCGCTATTATTTGATGGCAAGCTATTTACTTCTATACCAGAGTATTAATTTCTTAACGTATGATTAAAATTTAATCATTCTTATTAAAAAATATTTTTTAATGCCCACTATATAAAAAATAAATTATATTATTTTATTCCAAATTCCTTATATAAACTTTTCATTTCTTCTACTTTTTCTACTGCTTCTTTATTTATTTCTTCTAATGACCTTGCTTTTGTCTCTGGAACCAACGTTAATGTTACTATTGCAGCTATTATAGCTGTTACAGATAAAAACCCTACAGCAAAGAATTGACCATATTTAGCAAACAAAACCGGAAAAACAAATGCAGTTAAAAAACCTCCTATTCTTCCAGCGGCAACAGTTAATGACTGTACTATATTTCTAACCTTAGTAGGTGCTAATTCTACACCCAAAACTCCTGATGCGCTTATAGATCCAGGTCCTGCTTGTTGTGAAAATTGCATTCCACCATATAATATTAAAGCTAAAACAGCAGAAAAAGCATGTCCTGCTAATTCTTTATATGCGGCGAATGCCAATAGAGATAATGCCATTCCTATAAAGCCTATGACCTGCAATGGCTTTCTTCCAGCTCTATCTATAAATGATAAGGCTATTATTCCTCCAGGTATTACGAAAGCACCTTCCATTATTAATTGGAATACTCCAGAATTTACTCCTAGACTTGATGCTATTAATGATGGACCAAATAATATTCCAGCATAAGCAACAATATCAAATAAAAACCATAATAAGGCAGCAACTATGAATTGTCTCCAGTATTTAGCAAAGTAATAAGAGAATGAATTATTATCTTTCAAGTTTGAATTTATGTTAATAGTATTTCCAGAAACTTGTTTTACAACATTTTTTAGTCCTTCCATATCACCTTTAATTCTTCCTAAGAATCTTGCAGTTTCTGGAATCTTTCTTCTTAAGTATATTACAGAAGCTGCCGGTATTGCACCTGCTGCTAAAACTATTTTCCAAACAATCATGGGGCTTAATCCCAATGCTGAAAGACCTAAGTATACTAGTGCAGAAGTAGTAGCTCCAAATCCCCAGAATAATCCAAAACCAAGCGCCATTATTTTTCCTCTATCTTTAGCATTTGAATGTTCTGCCATTATTAGTGGTGAAAGGACATAATCTGCACCTACACCAAATCCTAGTAAAAATCTCACAATTATTAATTCTATTGGAGAAGAAACAAAAGCCTGTAAGAGTTCGGCTTTTATCGTGACTAATAGTCACTTTTAATGACTATTAGTCACTCGGCCTCATCACTCCTCTTCTCCTCCCCACGCCTAGGTTAGGGAGTATGGACTCCCAGCCA
>NZ_JAWDMQ010000029.1:0-17131 GCF_046536515.1 Caldisphaera sp.
ATAACTGATGGGGTTGTAATACTGAAGAGCAAGATAATAAAAAGAAAATTGATTAGGCTTATGGAAATAAGAAAGATGAGGGGGAATGAGATAAGCGTAGGAGAAGTACCATTTATAATAGTACCCGATGATGCTGTAGTCATAAATATTCCTGAAAGTACTCGAGGAATGCCATCAGCCACAAATCCAGAAAGCGTGATAAAATTAAAATTTAAATATAGTGATTACAAGATAGAATTTCCTAAAGGTTCACAGACATTATTCGTTATTCATCCGAGTATTGATCCTTTAATAATATCAAGTTCCTTGGGAACTAGCATAATTCATGCAGAGAAATACAAGGTTATTTATAGATCATATTTACATGGAGAGAAGACAGTTAAAGATAGATTTGAGATGTGCGCCAAAAACTTATCTTTAAATAATAAGGAAATTGGGGAGCTTATAAGTGTTGCATCTATTAATCCTACAAAATATTCTGTAGACGAGCTCTATTATATTGTTAATAAATTAGAGGAGAATATTAAGCCAAATATAGTAGTTGTCGAAGGTTTAGAAACACTTTATGATTTAACAAGCAGAGAATCTTTTATTAATTCTCAATATAATAGCTTAATAAAAAGGATGGTAAATGGAATAACAGGCTATTATTTTACTAGAGGAACAAAAGAAAATTTATTGGATATACCTTTAATAAACTTTTACGATAACATAATAAATGTAGAACCAGTTATTACATCAGAAGGGAGGTTTGTTAAAATAGAGCCAATAAGAATTGTCATGAAGGCAGCTCCATTTTTTGAGATATTAGTTAACGCGGATTATATTGAAAAATGTATCAACATGTAATCTATTAAAATATATTTAAGAGGCTTAATTCCTTATTACATAATTTAATTATATGGTATTAAAGGAAATAATTCCATTTTGCTAGATGGATTGCTCTTAGAAATAATTTTATATAAATCTTAAACGATTAAACTAAAATGTAAGAACTGATCCTTAAGATAGGGAAACTTATGCATAGAATGACCTCATGTATTTCTTCTTTCATAGGAAAGCGAAATTATACAAAAATTAGTTTATTTAATAATAAATTTAAAAATACTTTTGCAATATACATTACACAACTTTTATACTCAAATTTGCGTGGAAAATTTATATCAAGATTAAATCACTCTAGTATAATAATTAAAATATAATTAACTTAATAGTTTTGATTAATATAATATAATTAGCCCGCGGCCTTTAGCCCGGCGGCGCTGTACTAACAGGGAAGTGCTTCCCAGGATGAAGATACAGCCTCAGGCTGCGGGTGCATTTTATTGAGGAAGTTATATAGGATTATTTAATAATACCGCAGCGTAAGTGTTATATACCCTGCGAATACTAATAGAATACTCGCGACTCAGCAGAAACTGAGCCGCTGAGCAATTAAAAATGGGGGTCTAAGCAAACCCTAAGAAAGGTATCTTAGGGCCGCTTTGATCCGACTAGGGCTTTGGTCAACAGGGACCACGAAGAGCTAAGGTGCTCTACCGCCTACGGTCCCTTGTGACCGTAACTCCGGTTGATCCTGCCGGACCTGACTGCTATTGGGGTAAGGCTAAGCCATGGGAGCCGAACGCCCTATCACTATAGGGCGTGACGCACGGCTGAGTAACACGTAGCTAACCTACCCTCGGGACTGGGATAACTCCGGGAAACTGGAGCTAAACCCGGATAGGTGAGGAGTCCTGGAACGGTTCCTCACTTAAAGAGATCTTAGGGGGTTACTGCCTAAGATCTGCCCGAGGATGGGGCTACGGCCCATCATGGTAGTTGGCGGGGTAATGGCCCGCCAAGCCTACGACGGGTAGGGGCCCTGGGAGGGGGAGCCCCCAGATGGACCCTGAGACAAGGGTCCAGGCCCTACGGGGCGCACCAGGCGCGAAACCTCTGCAATGCGGGAAACCGTGACAGGGTTACCCCAAGTGCTCCCGTTAAGGGAGCTTTTCCTCGCTGTAAGGGGGCGAGGGAATAAGCGGGGGGCAAGACTGGTGTCAGCCGCCGCGGTAATACCAGCCCCGCGAGTGGTCAGGACGATTACTGGGCCTAAAGCGCCCGTAGCCGGTCTAGCAAGTCCTCTCTGAAAGCTCCGGGCCTAACCCGGAGAGCGGAGAGGATACTGCTAGGCTAGGGGGCGGGAAAGGCCGGGGGTACTCCTAGGGTAGGGGCGAAATCCGATAATCCTAGGAGGACCACCAGTGGCGAAGGCGCCCGGCTGGAACGCGCCCGACGGTGAGGGGCGAAAGCTGGGGGAGCGAACCGGATTAGATACCCGGGTAGTCCCAGCTGTAAACGATGCAGGCTAGGTGTTAGATGGGCGTTAGTGCCCATCTAGTGCCGCAGGGAAGCCGTTAAGCCTGCCGCCTGGGGAGTACGGCCACAAGGCTGAAACTTAAAGGAATTGGCGGGGGGGCACACAAGGGGTGGAGCCTGCGGCTCAATTGGAGTCAACGCCGGGAACCTCCACCGGGAGCGACAGCAGGATGACGGCCAGGCTAACGACCTTGCCTGACACGCTGAGGGGAGGTGCACGGCCGTCGCCAGCTCGTGCTGTGAAGTGTCCTGTTAAGTCAGGCAACGAGCGAGACCCCCGCTCTTAGTTGCTATCCCATAGGAGACTATGGGGGCACACTAAGAGGACTGCCGCCGCTAAGACGGAGGAAGGAGGGGGCCACGGCAGGTCAGCATGCCCCTAAACTCCCGGGCTGCACGCGGGCTACAATGACGGGGACAGCGGGTTCCGACCCCGAAAGGGGAAGGCAATCCCTGAAACCCCGCCGTAGTTGGGATTGAGGGCTGCAACTCGCCCTCATGAACCTGGAATCCCTAGTAACCGCGCGTCATCATCGCGCGGTGAATACGTCCCTGCCCCTTGTACACACTGCCCGTCGCTCCATCCGAGAGAGGGGAAGGTGAGGCCCCTTCCTCCAAGGAAGAGGTCGAACCTTCCCCTCTCGAGGAGGGAGAAGTCGTAACAAGGTAGCCGTAGGGGAACCTGCGGCTGGATCACCTCCTTAATGGCGGGAAAGCACCTTAGCACGTGAAAGTTCCTGTTGATTGAAGCCCTATGCCAAATGCAACTCACAAGAATTACCTTGTGAGTGAAGGGCGTTAGGAAGCCTATTAGACTTCCAATGAGCGCCACCCTGTAGACACCTGGCTGGTTGGATGTCTAAATCTACATCCAGCCTGCCCAGGGGTACCAACTAGTTACCAACCCTAGGCCCTGCGGCGACTACGCCGCCTGGCGGATGGCTTGGCTCGGGTGCCGAAGAAGGGCGCGGCAAGCTGCGATATTCCTGGGGGAGGCGCAAGCAGCCTTAGAACCCAGGGATCCCGAATGGGACTTCCTGCATGGAGTTAACAGCTCCATGCGTCCCGTAAGGGACGGGAACTCTCCGAACGGAAACATCTTAGTAGGGGAAGGAAGAGAAATCAATCGAGATCCCCTCAGTAGGGGCGACCGAAAGGGGGGTAGCCCAAACCAATTCCCTATGGGATAACCATGGGGAGATGAGGTGTCGCCGCCTCCATAGTAGGGTTCAAAGCCCGGCAGGCCTAAGCATGATAGCCGAATGACCTGGAAAGGTCAGCCGTAGAGGGTTATAGCCCCGTAGGTTAAATCATGCCGGCCTGCGCTATGGAGGAGAGTACTACGGCTCGGTTTTGCCGTAGGAAGGTGGGGGGCACCAACCTCCAAGGCTAAACACAACCCGAGACCGATAGCGTAATTAGTACCGTGAGGGAAAGCTGAAAAGAACCCCTTGTCGGGGGGTTAAAAGAGCCTGAAACCAGGCGGTTACAAAGGGTATGGCTCTAAAGGGAAGAAGGGTCCGAAGGAAACCTGGGCAACCAGGGAGTACGAGGATTCCAGACCGGAGTCATACCTTCCGTCTTGAAACACGGGCCGGGGAGTTTACGGTCGTGGCAAGCCTAAAGGGGTAAACCCTGAAGGCAGAGGGAAACCGACATGCCCGCAACCAGCTCAGCTGGCGAGGGGCGAGGTCTTAACGGGCCTGTAGTCACGGCCGTAAAACCCGAAACCGAGCGATCTAGGCGGTGGCAGGGCGAAGCCGGAGGAAACTCCGGTGGAGGCCCGAAAGGGTTCTGACGTGCAAATCGTTCCCATGACCTCCGCCTAGGGGTAAAAGGCCAATCTAGCTCGGTGATAGCTGGTTCCTGCCGAAGTGTGTCGCAGCACAGCCCCGCTGGAGGCAAGCTGTGGGGTAGAGCTACGGATTGGGTGAGCAGAGGGCGAAAGCCCTCGCAGCCCAGTCAAACTCCGAACCTGCAGCTACCAAAGAAGGCGGGAGTGGGGTTCCTCGGCATAAGGCTGAGGGCCGAGAGGGGTTCAACCCGGACCAAGGTTAAGGCCCCTAAGTGCCGGCTAAGTGCTAAGGGAAAAGGCGTCCCTTGCCTAAGACAGCGGGGAGGTGGGCCCAACAGCAGCCATCCTCTAAGGAGTGCGTAACAGCTCACCCGCCGAGGCAGGGGGCCCTGAAGATTAGTCGGGGCTTAAGCCGGCCGCCGAGACCTTGGATTACCCTCATTTAGAGGGTATATAGTAGGCAGGCGTCGGGATGGCGCAGAAGTAGGGCCGTGAGGTCCTATGGAGCCATTCCGAGTGCTGATCCCGGCGGTAGTAGCAGCGAAGCGGGGTGGGAATCCCCGCCGCCGTAAGGGCCAGGGTTCCCCGGCAACGATCGTCGGCCGGGGGTTAGCCGGTCCTAACTGGATGCGCAACACGACATCCGGGAAAGGGAAACGGGTTAACATTCCCGTGCCGTGGGGGTACGTTTCGGGGCAACCCAAGGCCTAGCTTCCGACGTCTTAGGGTAGGCGGACTGGAGGCCTCCTTAAGGAGGCGATCCAGCTAACTTCTTAAGGCCAGGAAGTGCCGTAATGGCGAGAACTGGCTGAAGGAAGGAATGGCCTGCGTTAGCGGGTTCCGCTGAGCCCCAGGACCCTTGAAAAGGAAGCTAGGAAGGATCCTCCACGACCGTACCGAGAACCGACACAGGTGCCCCTGGGTGAGGAGCCCAAGGCGTAGGGGGGTAAACCTAGGCTAGGGAACTCGGCAAACTAGCCCCATAACTTCGGGATAAGGGGTGCCTGCGATTCTTAGCTGAAACTAGGAATCGCAGGTCGCAGTAACAAGGGGGACCTGACTGTTTAACAAAAACATAGCTCCCCGCTAGCCCGAAAGGGTTTGTACGGGGGGTGAATCCTGGCCACTGGTGGTAGGTGAAACCCGGGTTCAACCGGGCGAAGCCCCACTGAAGGCCGGGGGTAACCCTGACCCTCTTAAGGTAGCCAAATGCCTTGTCGGGTAAGTTCCGACGCGCATGAACGGATCAACGAGGTCCCCGCTGTCCCGGCCTGGGGCCCCGCGAACACGCTGAGCGGGTGCATAGTCCCGCAACCTCCTGCAGGGCGAGAAGACCCCGTGGAGCTTCACCGCAGCCTGACGTTGACTCTCGAGCAGAGCCGCGTAGCGTAGGTGGGAGCCAATGAGTTACTTCCTTCGGGAAGTAATGAGGCGACAATGAAACACCACCCGTCTCTACTTGAGAGCCTAACCCGAAAGGGGACACCGTTAGGTGGGCGGTTCGGCTGGGGCGGCACGCCTGCGAAAAATTAACACAGGCGCCCAAAGGTCGGCTCAGGTGGGTCAGAAACCCGCCGTAGAGCGTAAGGGCAAAAGCCGGCCTGACTGGATCCTTGATGGCAAGGGATCCAGACGGGAAACCGTGGCCTAGCGCACGCTCGTGCCCCTCTTGGTGGGGGCCGGGCACGACGGAAAAGTTACCCCGGGGATAACAGAGTCGTCGCGGGCGAGAGCTCCTATCGACCCCGCGGTTTGCTTCATCGATGTCGGCTTTTCCCATCCTGGGAGTGCAGCAGCTTCCAAGGGTGGGGCTGCCCGCCCATTAAAGGGGAACGTGAGCTGGGTTCAGACCGTCGTGAGACAGGTCGGTCTCTACCCGCAGGAGGTGTCGGCCGTCTGAGGGGGAGGTACCCCTAGTACGAGAGGAACGGGGTGCCGCGGCCTCTAGTGTACCGGTTGTCCTGGTGGGCAACGCCGGGCAGCCACGCCGTAAGGGGTTATCGCTGAAAGCATCTAAGCGAGAACCCTGACCCGAAAAGAGACGGCCATCTGCCTTTCCAGCGAAAGCTGGAAGACAGCGAGGGCTCCCGTAAAATACGGGTTTGATGGGGTGGGGGTGTAAGTCGCGAGGGCGAAAGCTCGAGCGATTCAGCCTGCCACTCCCAACAGCCCGAGGCTGCAGGTCAACCTTGGGCTGGTGCTAGTTGGCTCCTGGTTGGGCTGGATGTGGAGGACAAATCTGATCAGCAGGTTTACAGGGTGGCGCTTTTAATTTATCTTAATTTATCTTAAAATTTATTAAATTAAAATTTATTAAAAAATAATTTTTATTTCTTATTAAATCCTAATACATCTGCATAATTTCCCAAATCTAACAAACCATGACCTGAAAAACTAATCAATACTGTTTTCTTTTCTCTATTTTTCTTAGCTTTCTCTGCTATTTCTCCTAAAATAGGCAAGGCATGGGCTGTTTCTGGTGCAGGAATATAACCTTCTGTTTCTGCAAAAAGTTTAGCCCACTTAAATGTTTCTTCTTGACTATAATCTCTTGCTTCAACTATACCTTTACTCATAAGTAGGCTTAAGGTTGGCGCAACTGCATGGTATCTTAATCCGCCAGCATATATAGGCGGAGGTATAAAATTGCTACCAATGGTATACATTTTTAATTGAGGCAATATCATTGCAGTATCAGGAAAATCATATTTGTAGATGCCTTGGGTCATCTTGGGAACTTCTGTAGAGCCCGATGCTATGTATTTTCTTTTTACCTCTCCCTTCCTTAATTCTTCTCCTAAAAATGGATATGCAAGGGCTGCATAATTTGATCCTCCACCAACAACTCCTATTATGTAATCAGGGTCTTCGCCTATTTCTTCCATTTGCACCTTAGCTTCCATGCCTGCTATAGTCTTAAACATTATATCTGAATTTACTACGCTTCCTACAACATATTTTCCTCCATTATCCATAGCATATTTAACTGCTTCACTAATCGCAATACCTAAAGAGCCTGGATTGTTTGGATCTTTTGATAATAATTCCCTTCCAAAATCAGTTAAATCGGATGGACTTGGATTAACCTCAGCTCCATACATCATCATTAAATATTTTCTATAAGGCTTTGCATAATAGCTTGTCCTAACCATAAATACATATGCCTTCATTTTGAATAGAGCAGATGCTAATGAAACTGCAGATCCCCATTGACCTGCTCCTGTTTCAGTTGATACAAATCTAGCATTATCATTTTTAGCATAATAAACATGAGCTAGTGCGCTGTTAATTTTATGTGATCCTGTATATGTATAGCTCTCCATTTTCATATAAATTTTAATCATGTTGTCAAACTTTTCTTCTAGCCTCTTTGCCCTTATTATTGGTGTAGGTCTTCCAACTTGTAAATATCTTTCCAAAAGTTCTTCTGGTATTTTTATCAACCTTTCTTGTGAAAATTCGTATTCTAATACTTTTGTAGGTAAAACAGTTTTCAAAATTTCAAATGATTTACCAGTCACATCTCTTGGTTCCGGTAACCTTTCAGGCAAATCAGGTAATATATTATACCAAAACTCAGGAATCCTATCTTGGGGCAAGTCATACCTAACCAAATCCTTTACCACAAAGGTTGACCACCTAAGCTTAGTTGTTTTATAAGGGTTTAAAAATTTTTATCCAAATACATATAATAGCAAATAGTAAATTTTATGCGGGTGGTGAATTTGGAAGAAAATTTTGTAGTAAAGGTAACTTCTGACTTGATAAAAATTAACTCCCAAAACCCTCCTGGTTATACTAAAGATGTTGCAGAATATATAAAGGATTTGCTTGATAATTATGGAATAAAATATGAAATATATGAATTTGAGAAAAACAAGCCAAATATAATTGCTAAAATAGGAAATGGATCACCAACTCTTATATTAAATGGGCATATGGATGTTGTCCCTCCTGGAGATGAAAGTAAATGGATTTACAATCCTTTTTCAGGAAAAATAGTTGACGATAAGATTTTTGGCAGAGGAGCAACTGATATGAAAGGAGGCTTAGCTACAATACTTGTCTCTACATTACAGCTATCATCTATTATAGAAAAATCCTCAGGTTCATTGATTTTTGTTGCTTCTGCCGATGAAGAAGTTGGTGGTCATGCTGGTATGAAAGGCTTAGTTGAAAGAAATTTAATTAAAGGAGATGCAGCATTAATAGCTGAGCCTTCAGGCTATAATAGGGTTTCTATAGGTGAAAAAGGGCTTTGTCAGACAAAAATTTTAACTAAAGGAATTCCATCTCATGGAAGCATGCCGATACTTGGAGAAAATGCTATATTAAAGATGTATAAAGCAATAGAAATAGCAAAAGAAACTATTGATGAAATAAACTCAAAAATAGTTGTCCCAAAAGATGTAGAGTTTGCTATAAAAGAAACATCAAAAACTTATGAATCAGTTATAAAAGAAAGGAAAATAAACATTGCAATTGAAGATATTGAAAAACAGCTTAAATCAATCTCATTTAACCCTGGAGTTATAAGAGGAGGAAGTAAGATAAACATGGTTCCAGATTATTGTGAAGTAGAATTGGATATGAGAACTCCTCCTGGTTGCAAATGTGAAAATGTTAGGAATTTATTGAAAAATAAACTTAGCAATATTGCTGAAATATATCCTATTGATACAAGTGAAGCAAACTTTACATCAGTTGAAGAAAGAATAACTAAGATAGCATTGAATTCTGTAGAAAAGATTCTTAATAAGAAACCTGAACTTCATATAGAATCTGGTGCAACCGATGGAAGATACTTAAGATCAATAGGAATACCAACTATTATTTACGGTCCCGGAGAGCTCTTTTTAGCTCATTCTTATAATGAATATGTTAATATTTACGACTTAAAAATGGCCTTAAAAGTAACAAAGAACATTATAACAGAGTTTTTAAATATAAAAAGCAGTTGAAAACAATTTTTATGTAGAAAGATATTTATACTACTAAATTTATTAAATATAGTTGGTGAAAGAAATGATAGATGTTGGAGTACAAGCACCTGAATTTAAATCTAAGGCTTATTTCCCTGCAGAGAATAAGGTTAAAGAGATAAAGCTAAGCGATTATAGAGGAAAATGGGTTATATTGACATTCCATCCAGGAGACTTTACATTTGTATGCGCTACCGATTTAGAGGCATTCCAAGCCCATTATGAAAAGTTTAAAGAAAACAACGCTGAAGTATTGGGCGTTAGCACTGATTCCGTATATTCACACAAGGTTTGGGTAGAAACAAGCCCAAGAGTTAGCAAAGTTAAATTCCCACTAGTTGATGATATTAAGAAAGAAATTTCATCAGCATATGGTTTCTTAAATCCAACAAGCGGTATGACAAGAAGAGGCACAGTAATAATAAATCCAGATGGTGTAGTTGAATACGTTGCAGTATTTAATGATAGACTTGGTAAAGATGTACCACATATATATAATGCCTTCATTAATTTAAAGTATCTATACGAACATCCACCAAAGCCAGAAGAATTCGATATCATAGCAGCTAACAAGGGAGAAGGATTCCAATCTATCAGGATTAGAATACCCGATAGTATTGGAAAATTATAACCTTTTTTATATATAAGGATATAATTCCTTTCTTTTTTATAATTATTTTTGGTGTGAAGATTGAGCTTCAGAATTAAAAATGAGGAATTTAAGGAAAAATCTTCAAAAAATGCAGCCTATGACTACAAAGAACAAGCTCAGAGAATGAAAGCAATGCAAGATGAACAGAAAAAAGTAGTTGAAAAAATGAAAAAGATTCCATATAAGATTGCGATTCTTAGCAGCAAAGGAGGCGTTGGAAAATCCTTCGTTACATCTAACCTAGCAATAGCCCTTAGTTCATTAGGGAAAAATGTAGCTATATTAGATGCAGACTTTCATGGGCCTAGTATACCAAAAATGCTTGGAGTAAATTTATCGAAAGGTTTGTTAGCTAAAGATGATGGTTCTATTATTCCAGCTGTAAGCAAGCACGGAGTTAAAGTAATTTCAGTAGGTTTAATGCTACCTCAGGAAGATACACCAGTTATTTGGAGAGGTTCTATAAAGACTACAGCCATTAGACAACTATTAGCATATACTGATTGGGAAGGGATAGAATATCTTTTAATAGATTTACCACCAGGAACTGGAGATGAACAATTAACTATAGCTCAAACAATACCGCATTTAACAGGATTTCTACTAGTAACAATACCAAGTGAAATTTCTAAATATGTAGTAAAGAAAGCAGCAAATTTTGCTCAAAAACTTAATGTGCCTATAATAGGGATTGTTGAGAATATGAGCTATTTCAAATGCGATGATGGAAAAACATATTATATTTTTGGGAAAGGAGCAGCGGAGGAAATTTCTAATGAATATAATATCCAATTTTTAGGAAAAATACCAATTGATCCTAAGATAAGAGAAAGCAATGATAACGGCATTGCGTTCTTTATAGATTATCCAGACTTAGAAGCATCTAAGATGTTTATGGATATTTCAAAGAAGTTTATAGATATTATAGAAAATAAAGAAAAGAAAATTACATCAACATAAATTTATAGAAGTCCAAACTTTGTTGCTATATCAGCTGCTTTATATTCTTTTGAAAGCTTTACCATAGCTTTCTTTTCTCCTCTAGGAGTTATTAAAGTATTAACGGATTCTACCTTAACATTATATAAATTCTCTATTGCCTCTTTAATTTTTTGCTTGTTAGCATCTCTTGCAACAATGAAAGTTAGTGTGTTACTTTCTTCCATTAGTCTTGATGCTTTTTCACTCATAACTATTTTCAAAATAATTTCCTTCATTCTAATCACCTAAACTAAATCTCTTACTCAAATAATTTAATGCTTCAGTAGTAATTACAGTAAGTCTACCAGGCACACCTCCAGGAGATAAATGTGTAACGCTAACAATTTCTGGTCTAACTACATCTACACCTGGCATGTTAGCAACAGCTTTTGCAAATGGAGATTTATGATCTTCCACTATAAATAATAAACTTTTAACTTCCTTATAAGTCCTACCTCTCATCTTTCCTTTTCCAGCTCTTATTTTTACCCTTTCTGATGCCCTTTCTATATCTTTATAGATACCTATTTTATCTAGAATTTCCCTAGCATCCTTTGCTTTTTTAATTCCATTTAAAACTTCTGAACTAATAATTATAGGTACAGTTTTTGCATCAAACTCATGTCCTCTTTCTTTAACTAAATCAGATATGGCAGTTGCAGAAAGTGAGCTCATAATTGCCAGCCTCTTTTCCTTTTTATTTATCTCTTCGTGTATTTTTTCATCCAATCTGGGTGCAAATGCGGCCCTGCCTTTTCTAACCATGGGTGCAAATGCGGCCCTCATGCCTCCTTTTATTCTTGGAACCCTAGCAACACCGTGACCTATTCCTATACTCCTTGCTGTAGTTCTCTTTCCAGCCATGGGATCTCTTGCTTTTGGCTGAACAGATGTTGTAAATTCACTTAAGAATGCCCTTAATATTAGATCCCTTCTTACTGGCATTCTAAATGCATCTGGCAACTCTATTTGACCATCTTCTTCTCCTTTCAAATTATATTTATTAACTATTACCTTAGGCGACAAATAAAATATCATTGAAGAGCTTATGGTTGCCATGGCTAAACACCTTGCTTACTTGACAAACTTATATAGGTAATTTGAGGTTTCTTAATTCCCATAGTTAAGTACCATACAGGTGGTCTTATCGGATATCTCAATACTATTGGCCTCTTAGGTGTGCCAGGAATTGAACCATCAAGCAATATGTATGAACTTTTAACAACTCCATAATTAACGAATCCTCCTGCTGGAGTTATTTTAAATCCATCATCACCCATATCTAATATCCTTTTATTATACTCAGTCCTCCTATGGAATCCCAATTGGCCTGGTGATGGATTTTCCCACCATGTACCTAATCCGTGGCTTCTAGCTCCTATTTTTCTGCTCCCTTTTCTATGCTTAGTCCATCTTGGTAATTGCTTCGCTCCTGCTCTCTTAATAACGCCTTGCCATCCTTTACCCTTAGTAACAGCTAAGACATCAACTACTTGTCCTGTTTGGAAAACTTCTTTTATTGATACTTGTTGACCAAGTTTGCCTAAAGCGTAATCTAAAGCTTTTTTCATATCATTTGATGGAGTATTAACCTTGACTTCAATTACATCAGGTTTCTTCTTACTTAGACCTCCTGTAAGCTTTGGCTGTGAAGCTATAAGAACCCTTATCTCTTTTAGTTCATTTAAGCTACTTTGTAATTCTTTAATAGATCCTTCATTATCAAAGCTGCCCAATGTCTTTAATCTTCTTTCAAGTTCTAAATTATCAGGTACCTTTCCCCAAGCTTCAGTCAATGGATATAGACCTTTGTTTACATCAAAAGCATATCCTCTAACAGCTAAAACGTATACTGGAGGAACCTCAACAACTGTTACAGGCTTCATTACTTCTTTCCCATAAGTCGGCAAACCTTGCCTATTTTCTACCATAAATACGTGGGTCATTCCTACTTTATATCCAATAAATCCTAGCAGTTTTGGTTCTTGGATTGATAATACTGGCCACGACTTAATTCTTGGTACAAATTCTTCTGCCCTCTGCCTAGGATAGAATCCCAAGCTACCACGGCGTGCTGCTGACTTCTTACGATGTCCCATCCTTAGCACCTTTTCAATGTTTGAGGGGTGGACCTGGTTTATAAAGCTTTACTTAAAAATAAAAATAATTTTCAATTAACTCTACACATAAATTAACATGAGGAGTTTTAACCTTTTGTTACTCCTATAGGTCTCATTCTAGCAACTAGTTTAGCTATTCTAACGGCTGCCGCTGTTTCTGCAACATTATCTACGTTTTTATAAGCCTCAGGCATTTCTTCAATTACTGTTGAAATGTTACTTGCCTTTAAGTATATACCTTTTTTACTTAAATCTTCAACAACTTCTTTATAATTCTTCTCCCTTTTTGCAGATGTTCTGCTAAGTTGCCTACCTGCTCCGTGGGGGGCAGTAAACCATGATTTAACTCCAGTATCTACTCCTGCTAATATATAGCTTGCAGTTCCCATACTTCCCGGTATTAAAACCGGTTGCCCATAGTCTCTATATTTAGCAGGAATTTCAGGACTTCCTGGGGGAAACGCTCTAGTTGCACCTTTTCTATGAACTACTACTTTTTTCCTTTTACCATCTATATCGTATTCCTCAATTTTTGCTATATTGTGAGCAACATCGTAAACCAAATTCATCTCTAAATTTTCCGGATCTGTATGAAATACATGGGCAAAGCTTTCTCTAGTCCAGTGCATAATAATTTGTCTGTTAGCCCATGCATAGTTTGCTGCTGATGCCATAGCTCTTGAATAATCTTGCGCCTCTGGTGAATTATACGGTATGCTTGCAAGTTCTCTATCAGGAGGTATTGTATTGTATCTTTTCATAGCTCTTTCCATTATTTGTAAATAATCGCTAGCAACTTGATGTCCTAATCCCCTGCTACCAGTATGTATCATTATAGTAACTTGGTTTTCAAATATACCAAAAGCTTTTGCGAGAGTTTCATCAAAAACTTTATCTACATATTGAACTTCTAAGAAGTGGTTGCCACTTCCTAAAGTTCCAAGTTCATTAGATCCCCTTTTTCTTGCAGCATTGCTTACTTTTGTTGCATCTGCGAGCTTCCAGGCCCCTCTTTCTTCTATAAAATCAATATCCTTTTCCCAACCATAACCTTTCTCAACGGCCCACTTTGCTCCATAATTTAATACATCGTTTAATTCATTGTTTGTTAACTTAAGCTTTCCAGTACTTCCCAGACCGCTTGGAACGTTTTCATAAATTAAATTTACAAGGTCTTTAATTTTTGGCATCACATCTTTCAAAGTCAGATTTGTTCTTATTAACCTAACACCACAATTTATATCATATCCAACTCCACCAGGACTTATTACTCCATTTTCATCAATTGCCATAGCAGCTACTCCTCCAATAGGAAATCCATAGCCTTGATGTCCATCTGGCATAACCAAACTGTATTTTTGTATACCTTGAAGGCATGCAACATTCATGGATTGCCTCAATGTTAGATCTTGTTTCATTTTTTCAATTAACATATCATCGGAATAAATTATTGAAGGTACCTTCATACAGCCATTTTTCTCTATAATCCATGTATGATCTCCTATTTTTCTAGGCTCTATCTCCTGCAATTTTACCACCAATAAATATAATTTAATTAAGGGTTTAGAACATTATTTTTTATTTTTTAATATATTAATTAAATTAATGGTAAACAATTTAATAAACCTTGTTAACACATACAATTCCTGGGCCCAATCGGTCTCATGGCCCGGATAGCTCAGCTGGTTAGAGCGCTCGGCTGTGGACCGAGAAGTCCCGGGTTCGAATCCCGGTCCGGGCCCTTTTATAAGAACTTTGAAGAAGAAAGCAGAGAGCTTCATAATAAACCTATTCCCAATTCCTACTAAAAAATAAGTTTAATGGCTCTGTCTGACTAATTAAAAATGGGTATAAGAATGGGGGAGAATATAAATAAAGCTATAATTAAGGTTGTAATTGAAGTAGAGGATCTTTACCTTAAAATTCCCTATTCAATTGAAAACGAATCAATGGAAAACAGCTTAGAAGAATTATCATCACTATTACAATACAATCAGAAAAAAGAGTTTATAAGAAGGCCTTATAGCGGTCTTGATTATGAAGCTAAACTGCTTTCTGATTTAAGCAGAGCTCTAAGAATAAGGATGGAATTAAATAAAACATTAAATGTTTCTGGCATTGAATACTTCAGCAAAAGATTAGAAGAATTTTTAGAAAAAATTAGGTATTCATTGGGTTACAACCCTCATATACCATTAAATTTAAATGAAAGATCAAAAGCAAACATTAAAATATAACCTTATTTTATTATAAATAATAATTGCCGACCAATGAAGTTAATAAGAGGGTCGACTGACATTTGATGAATGTTGGAACTGCTGAGGGTCGGTAAATGGTTAATATAGGTATTTTTGGAATAGGAAATGTAGGAAAAAGAGCGGCTTTTTTATTAAAGAGGGAAGGTTATAACATAACTCTTTTTGATTACAACGAATATAACTTAAAAAATACTGCAAAAGAACTTGACTTAAATTACAAAAAAGTTAACGTATTAAACAAAAATGAAGTATTGTCATCTGTATCAAATATAGATCTTGCTATTACTTCCCTTCCGGGCGGCATTGCACATGATGCATTAAAAAACATTGTTGAAGCAGGAAAAAACATTGTTGATGTATCATTTTTCCCAGAAGATCCTTATGATATTGGAAAAATTGCAGAAAAAGAAGAGCTCTCTGTTTTATTAGATGCTGGCGTTGCTCCAGGCCTATCTAATATGTTAATCTCTTATGCAAAAAATAGGTTAGGAGAAATTAATAGAGGGGTTATTTATGTTGGAGGGATTACAGAAATTCCTGATCCTCCTTTAGGAATAATAGCCACCTGGAATACTATGGATTTAATAGATGAATATAGAAGAAGGGCCAGATTTGTATCAGATAAGAAAATTGTGGAAATTGATCCATTAAAGAGTGAAATAGGAAAAATATACATAAAAGGAGTAGGTGAACTAGAATATTTCCCAACAGATGGCTTAAGATCTTTGTTGAAGACATTTAATAATTTAGAATATTTAGTTGAATATACATTAAGATGGCCCGGCCATATTGAATTTATGGCAGGACTTAATAAGCTTGGATTTTTAGACCATAAAAAATTTAAAATAGATAATAGTGAAGTTTATGCAGATGAATTTTTAAGCAATATTATATCTAGCTATAAATCAAATTTAAGAGATATTGTAGTGTTAGTTGTAGAGGCGTTTTCTCAGAATAGTGGAATAAGGTTTACACAAATAACAAAACCAGAGGATAAGTTCACAGCCATGTCAAGAGTAACAGGCAGTTTCTTGTCTTATTCAGCTATAGAATTTATCAAAGGAAGAATAAAGAAAAGCGGGTTGATTTATCCGGAAGAGCTAGGAAGTATAGGCAAAGAGATAATTGAAATGATGGCTAATGACGGGATGGATATAAGTGAAGAGATAATAACTAAATAAGGCTGTCTGTAACATTTTTACGTAACTACTAGTTATTTTTAATTACTTCTAATCCCCTCAATGCTATTAAGTAAGCTGATGCAATATGCCTATCAAAACCCTTCTCCCTCATCACCTTTTCATGCTCCTCTGAATTTGTAGTACCCTTTGGATTAACCAGAATAACGTTAAAACCCAACCTTAAAGATTTAATAACACCGTGGATTAGCAAATGATTCTTAGCAAAACGCATTATCTTCCTATTACCGCTTTTACTCCTGGTAAACTCCCTCCTCTTAACTAGAAATAAATCCTCTAAAGCTACATAATCAACGCCAACCCTTAATAGAAAATTAAAGGCTTGTGAAAGAGCGTTTAACCTCAAAGTTTTTGCTTTCCCTTTAGGAAAACCGTGAGAAACTACCTCGCTATACCACCAAGTTTTGAAAGTAATAATTTTACCCTCCTTGTTAATTACAACATTCAACCTATCACTATTTAAATCAAAACCAGCAACCAAACCATAGCCATTAGGTTTTAGTGAAGAGAAGTACTTTAAGTATAACCAGAGTGGGATTTGAAGGTGAATCATTGGTTTTTCCTTAAAGAAAATTACTGCACCATAACCCTCTACCTTTCTTTTAGACAACTCTTCTAACTCATGAAGTAGCGGTAAGTACTCTTTACCAAAATAAGCTTTCCCATAAACCCATTTTCCCCAAGGGTCTTTAACCTTAATTAACACGTGGTCTTCTAAAACATGGAACTTAATCCCCCTATTGCCCTTATCGCTTTTATTCCCCCTACAAGCAATCCACCTCC
>NZ_JAWDMQ010000030.1:0-16986 GCF_046536515.1 Caldisphaera sp.
CTAAAAGAGATGATGAAAATTGGTTAAAGCATACTGTAGTAATAAGAGATGGAGCAGATGATCTCAGATTTATATATTGGCATGTTACAATTAATACATGGAAACCTGTAGAAAGGAAATATTAGGAGGTGTTATTATGTCAGATGATGAAAAATTTAGGAGAATTGAAATGGAGAACAGACAGGGCTTTTGGAAGGCTAGCTTAAATCCTTGGCTAATTCGTGCCAAAAACAACCCAGAAAGAGTAGCATTTGTATTGCATAGAGTAACTGGATTTATAATAATAGCATTTTTACTAGCTCATATTTTAGAAACTGATTCACCTGTCTGGTCTCAATACGTTCCTATCAACGGCCTTTCTGGCTGGTCTGCATGGACTTACATAATGGGCATAGAAAGTGCTTGGTGGGCAAGGTTAGGAGAATGGATTGTTGCAGGAGCCGTTCTTTTCCATGCATTAAATGGATTTAGGCTTTTATTGACTGAATTCTTTGGCTTAGGTATTGGAAAACCAGTCGAGCCCAAGCCACCATATGAAGCACCCACTCTTAATGCTCCTCAAAGAACTTGGCTTTATATTGAGTTTGTCGTTGCCCTTGTTTTATGGGCATTTTCTGCATTCTTAATATTTGGGTGATGGAAATGGAAAATAAAGCATCTAATATACAAGTTTGGCAATATATAACTGCCATACTTCTTATATTTTTGTTAGGTTACCATCTATTGCAAAGAATTCCATGGTTATTCAATGTATCTACATTCGATCAAACTTTAACAAGCGCCTTCGTTTATAATCAATACAAAGAGGCAGGATGGGCTTTATTACTTTTAGCATGGGTTGCTCTATTTCACGGATTAAACGGAGTGAGAGGAATGTTATTTGAATTACATCAAGGAAAAACATATAATAATATAATAAATGTGCTATTTTGGCTAGTATTCATTGTGTTTGCAGCTATAGCAGCGCTTACAATAGTTAAGTTACCAGCATATTGAGGTGAGATGGGATGGCATTAGATATTGAAGCAGCAACAAAATTACCTCCCAAAGTAATAACAGTTAGGGTTAGAAGATATAATCCAGAAACAAAGAAAATATGGTGGCAGGAATATAAAGTAGAGACACATAAAGGTATGACAATGCTTGATGTTCTGCTAGATATAAAAGAAAATACTGATCATACATTAGCTGTCAGATATAGTTGCAGAATGGGATTATGCGGAAGCTGCGGAGTTAATATAAATGGTACACCAATGCTTGCATGCCAAACACAAGTTTCACAGGTAACAAGCAACGCAAGACCAGTTGTAACTGTTGAACCATTACCTAACTTCCCAATAGTTAAAGATCTTATGACAGATTTCTCAGACTTTTTCAACAAACATAGAAGCATTAAACCATATCTAATAAGAAAAGATGTCGAAGAACAAGAGAATCCCAAAGGCCACCTAAAGATGGATCCAGAAGAGTTTATTGACATATTACAATTTAGCAATTGTATTTTCTGCGGTCTTTGTTACTCTTCTTGTCCAGTAGTCGCTGCAGATCCAGAATATTTGGGGCCTCAAGCGCTTATGTATACTTTCAGATTTATAAATGATGTTAGAGATGAAGGCCATAAAGAAAGATTTGCCATCGTAGATAGTGAACATGGTTGTCACAGATGCCACTTTGCTGCTACATGTAGCGCAGTTTGTCCAAAGGCCGTTGACCCAGCAGGTGCAATTCAAGGATTGCGCAGCAAACTATTTAAATACAGACTTGGATTCTATAAGAAAAAATCTTCTCAAGTTTTATCTGCCCCGCCAGAAAAAGGAGAAAGAGTTCCATTGCCACCAGAAGCAACAACCCTACCAGGAGTTGACTTAAAACAATTTGAGAAAGAGCCCGTAATTATAAAATTACCCAAAGAATAACATTCAATTTTTTAAGTATAAATTTTTATTCTTTTAGTTACAAAGGGTTTGTCTTTATCTGCCATTATGTAATTCTGAAGTGCTCTTCTTATAATTTCACTTTTTGTAACATTCCTTTTTTTGGAATATTCCTCTAGTATCTCAAGCAGCTCATCTTCCAACTTGAACGAAACAACTTTCATTAACTGCTCACCTATTCAGTAACACCCACCTTGTATTATGCAAGCAAGACTTTTATTTAATACGCACGACATTTATCAAGAGTTCTCTTACAATAAGAATACTGCGAGCAAAAGAATATATTAGGCCTCTCTCAGTACTACTCTTAATAGGAGGAGACAGAAGTTGCCTACTGTGCACTTATCTCTAAGCGACCAAATGTATAGCGAACTCAAAAACAAATCAGACGAAATAGGTATCCAAATAACTGATCTAATAAAACTATACATAAAAAATGGTTTGCAAGGCGGTTTTTCAAATAAAAATGAAGATAATATAATAATAGCAAATATCTCCAATAGATTAGACAAAGTCGAAAAAGATGTAAGAGTTAAGATGACCCTGCTAGAAGGCAAATATAGACAAATCGAGGAGACTATGGACTATCTTATACAAAGAATTGATAGCCTAGAGGATTTATTAACAGAATACAAAACCAAGAAAAAAGTTATACAACAAAGTGAGGAGCAAGAAACATAAGATTAACATTTTATAGGATCACAGTTTCTCTTTATTAAATTGCTTATACCCTGTTGTCTTATATCATTTAAGTTGATAGGCTTGCTTGACTGCTCGCTTCTCAGCTTCATTAAATCATTTTCTAGGTCTAATTCTGTATATATGCAATGATCATTTAAAGCTTGATTGGCTTGTCCAATTCCTCCTGTCCCTTTAACAAACTTTGGCAATTCGCTTCTATTATAAACAATATCAACATCCAATAAATAAGATGTTGAAAGGATTGGTGAAAGTTTAACAAGTCTTGTATTATTCCTTATCATTTTATTTCCATATTCCCCTTTAAATGATAATAGAGGAATTAAAGATGCTTCAGTGTAAACATTTTTAATTAATTTTTCTAATAATTCGGAATCTTCATAACTCATACCTAAAATTTCTATTAAACCTTCTTGCTTGCTTATATCGCTAACATATTTCAAAACAGTATTAGTATCAAGTTCTCCGTCTCCTCCTGGACCATATACTGCCAGAGTTCTGTCAAAATTTAGTTGATACAAAGCGCTTAATGAAATCGAATCAGCTAATGGACTCCATAGATTTTCTTCACATCCAAGACTTAATATATCTCCACCAACATCTACACCAACAACTACATCTATATCATAATTTTCAGCAACATCATTTATGCCTCTAATAACACCTTCAGTACCTTTAGTTAAATCAATAAATATAGCCTTTTCTCCAGTTACTTTCACAAATTTTGTAATTTGAGGTTCAACTTCCATTCCATACCTAAGAGCATATGAATCTGAATTAACAATAGCAGCAGAATATCCTATGGGTTCAACATTGACCATCATTTCTAATGGTATTGGACCTGGATATGGATCTATGGTAAACCTTTCCCATACAACACTGCCTATAATAATATTGCCCCCAGCTTTTTTCACTTTGTTTGAAACATGATATGCGCCAACTATATCCCCTCCGCCACCTGCCCCGAAAACGAAGACGTTCTTACCTTTAACTAAAGATTCTAAGCTTTTATATTTCAATTTTTACACCATTTTAATTGTATTGCCAAGATTTTTTAGTTTAGCGTTTTCCCAAATAAGGAATAAATCTAGATATGTATTTTTCTATATGAGAGAATCTATATAATAATTATCTGAGTTTCCATATGTTAATACAATAATTTTTATATAAAATTTTCTTTCAATAATAATTTAAATAATACAATTAAGAGAACTTCCATCAAATAATATTATTGAGCCAGATAAATACTCTGGAGAAAAAGCCAAAAAAGATATTATATTGCCTAATTCATCAAACCTACCCAATCTTTTTAATGGCGACAGTCCTTTGACATACCTATCCCAAAATTCTTCTTCACTTATATTAAATTTCTTGGCCAAACTTCTAATTAAGCTTTCTGAACCTTCTGTTTTAAAACTCCCTAACAATAAAGCATTAGCTCTTATCCTGTCTGAATAAAGCCTTGAATATGTTTTTATCAAAGAGACTAAACTGATTCTAATAATATCAGATATAGCTGTAGAATCCATAGGAGAATAAATGGAAAAACTTGATATAATGACAAAATTTGTCTTTTTCTTATTATATTTGTAAACATAATTCATAGCCTCCGCAGTAGAATATATGTACATGTTAAAAGCATAAACCCAATCATCATATGAGGCGTTTATTATATCACATGGCTCGCATATAGGATTTCCATAATTCATAACTACTACATCAATACTTCCCAATTTCCTAATAGCATATCCAAATATTTTATCTATATCCTTCTTGTTAGATAAATCACCCTTTATGCCATATACCTTAATTTTCTTTTTTCTTAGCTCTTCTATAGCCTTATCTATATTATCTTTATTTCTCGAATTTATAATTAAGTTACACCCTTTTTCTGCCAATGATAGAGCAGCTTGGTATCCTATGCCCTTTGTAGAGGCTGTTACAATTGCGTTACATTTATTATTCATAATCATCACCATATAATAGAGGTATAAAAAAATTAAAATATGTAGAGGTTTTAATAATGACAATACCTATTTATGGAATTGGTACAATCAACGTAACAAAAAATGATATATTTTATGTAATAACATTCGATTATTTTGATGAGAATAAGGAATATTATAACCTAATTAAAAAAGAAATGCAAAAAAAGAATGAAGAAGAGAGGTTAAAAACAGAAATGCAAAAGCAAATTAATGGAGAGAAGACAATAATAAATGGGAATTATGTTTTTCCTGTCGTTAAATATTCTAAAATAGGGGTTAAAATACCTAAAATATCCTACGTTACTTTTTATATAGAAATTCCTATCAAATTAGCAGATGGGAAAAACACTTATGAAAATATATATGATGAAACTACTGCAGAATATGACTACTCAGTTACTTGGGTTCTTCCAAAATGTGGTAAATTTATAAAAATAGATTCTCCTGGAAATCATGAATTTGAAAACAATTACGCTTTTCTATATGTTTCAAAAGGTACCAAAATATCTGGCTATGAAAGCATAGTATTTGAAATAAAAGATAAATGTATTTAAATATCTATATATCTTTTAGCCTATTAATAAAGCGGGGGAATAAAATGGACGATCTAATAGTGATTGAGAACGTAACAAAAAGGTATGGGAAAACAACTGCTTTGAGCAATGTTTCATTAAAAGTCAAAAAAGGCGAAATTGTGGCTATTGTAGGTCCGAATGGAGCAGGAAAATCAACACTAATAAAAGTATCGTTAGGTTTATTAAGAAGAGATGGAGGAAAGGTTCTAATATTTAATAAGGATCCGTTTTATGATCCATCGGCAAGAGAAAAAATTGGAGTCATATTTGAGAGACCATCATTACCTATTAGCATGCCTATTATTGAATTTTTAACTCATGTTTCGAAAATATATAATAAAAGCCCTAGTAATATAAAAGAGGTAATAGATTTAGTAGGATTAGCTGGTAATGAAAATAAAGCCTTCTCACAACTAAGCGCGGGGCAAAGACAAAGGGCTGCTATAGCTCATGCGTTGATAGCTGAACCTGAAATAATAATTGCAGATGAGCCTACAAGTAATTTAGATCCTGTGGAAAGAAATAAGATATTAGATCTATTTTTAAAAATAAACAAAGAAAAAGATCTTACTATAATTATATCTAGTCATGTATTACCAGAGATATTAAGAGTGTCATCAAAGATAACTATAATGAAATCTGGTAAAATATTAAAAGTAGGAGAACCTGACGATATTGTTAAAAATATCTCTATTGCTAGGATTAGGTGTAAAGATCCATCTATAATTAAGGAAATTTTAGAGAAAAATGGATTTTATGTAAATGTTGAAGGAGGAAACATATACGTTAAAACGGAAGACAATGAAAAGACATCTATACTATTAAATTTAATATCAGATCAAGTGAAGAAGGGCCAGCAAGTATATGGAATAGAATTAATAGAACCAGGGATAGAGGAAATACTTGAGGGATAAAAATGTCAGCAAAAAAATCGTTGGAACTTGCTTTAATAGATCTTTGGGATTCTTTAAGACCGCCAAGCTTTGATATAATGCTTATACTGGTAGCGACGCTTAGTGGTATATTATCAGTACTCGAACCTGTTACAACACCACCTGCAGTTAGTAATGCTGTATTGGGGGCCGTCCTATTTGTTACATCACTTTATTTAGCTTTAAGAGCTTCTTCTGACCTTGTTAATTTAGTTCAAACTGGAGTTATGTCGTTGTATTTAACTTATCCAATATCTAGAAGAAATGTATCTTTAATGATTTACTTAACACGAGTTTTGCTACCTTCTATAATATTGCTGGGAATCCCGGCTTTGGTTGCAGGCATAATGTTATACCCTGTCGTTGGAAAAAATGTAAACGAATTTCTAATTATGTGGGTTGCGTATCTGATTCAGGCCCAACTGTATGGCTCTATATTTGTTCTGGCCTCAAATAAGAGTAAAAGTACTGGCACTGCTGCAGTAGTTAGTATAACCGGGTATTTTGGATATACTGCAACAAGTGTAATATTAGCTCTGATCGGTTCTATTGACAATATTAAAATCTTAACGAACATATCAAATTCTATGGGACTGTATAATCCTGTTTATGATATATTAACAGGAATTAATACACCAATTTGGGAACTTTTTGTTGTACCTGTAATATTTATTTCTCTCTTTATAACTTATATTATTTATTTTACAAGGAGGTTTGAAGCATAATGTTTTGGTTCAAAAAGCTCTTGCCTAGAGTTTTATTTGGTATCGCAATTGCATTGATTATAGCATCTGTGTTTGCAACTCAGTACGGCGTAAAAACTTATTCTTCTTGGAATATAGGCTATAATTCACAATCGACTCCAGCGATTCTAGCTGCTATTATTCCTGCAAGTTCAGGTATAGCCCAAATAAACATAACTGGGGTTTCACAGGCGCTTTATCTAAATTTAACCGGAAATCCCCTTACACTATTAGGAGAGGCAAAAGGTCTTGGATTGAAAACTGTTAATACTATTTCACATGATGATTTTCAAACTGGAGTTTATTACTTGGTAACAGGTATGCAAGGCAACCCAATCGTAGTAGAACAAGCGTTTCAGGGATTAGTTAAGAATGCTCAAAAAATAGGAAACAGTTATATCGTTAAAACAAGTTTAAATCCGGAAGAAAGCATTGTAGTTTTAGCATTTCCTAATTCCTCTACAGTTCTAATAACAGAAAGCTTTAAAGTAACAGGTTATGGCCATATTTCATTAATTAATGGATTAGAATTAGGACTCGCTTTGGTTGTAATATCGATTTTAATCGAAGTTTTAATGAGAAAAAATAATATACAAAAATTATAATAATTTTTAGTTTTCAATGCATTATTGTGATTAATTTTGTTAATATCATAAGATATTTAATTTCATACCATTATTTAATTTATATCTAAAATTTAGAAACAAATACTTTTTAATATTATTTATTATTATTTAATAGAGGTGATAAAGTTGTCAGAAAAACAACAAAACACGATATATATAGGTAAAAAACCTTTAATGAACTATGCATTGATAGCTATTAGGTTTTTCAACTATGAAAATGTTGATGAGATAAAAATTAGGGCAAGGGGTTCAAACATATGTAAAGCAGTTGACATGGTTGAATATCTTAGAAATATGTATTATAAGGATTTAATTTTAAAGGATTTAAATATATTCGAAGAAGAGGTATCTGATGAAAAAGGAAATATCAAAAAAATCTCCTCAATTGAAATAACAATAAATAAAGGCAAAAATGCTCCAGTAATTTAGTCTTCCATGTTTTCTATTCCAAGCTTTCTCAATATACCCCTATCTCTTCTTATCCTCTTCATTATGGTCTTCAAGTTCTTATAGTAATTAAGTAAATCTTTAACATCTTCAACAGTTGTACCGCTTCCTAACGCTATCCTTTTCATTCTTTTTCTATCAATTAACTCTGGATTATCTAGTTCCTCATAAGTCATACTTTCTATAATATGAAGCCATTTTGTAATTTTTTCTTCACCAACCTTTAACTGCTCGTCTTTTATTTGCATTGGTAAGGAGCTCGTTGGAAGCATTTGGAGTATTTTGCTAAATGGACCCATTTTCCTTAAACTCTTAATTTGAGCATATAGCGTTCTCATGTTGATTTTTCCTTTGGCTAAGTCCTCTTGTATTTTTTCAATGTTAATGCTTTCCTGAGCACTTTTAATTTTCTCTAGGAGAGCATCTATATCACCTAAACCAAGAAGTCTTGAAACAAACTTTGTCGGATTAAAAACTTCTAGTTCTTCTATTTTCTCACCTGTTCCAATAAATTTAACTTTAGCTCCTGTAGCTGCTATTGCAGATAGTACTCCTCCACCTTTAGCAGTTCCATCAAGCTTCGTAACAATTAGCGAACCAATAGGAGTTGTTTCATGAAACTGTTTTGCTAAGTCATAGGCTTTTTGACCTATTGCAGCATCTAAAACTAACATAACTTCATCTGGTTTAACTTTATTAGATATGTTTTTCATTTCTTCTAAAAGGCTTTTTTCATTACCATATCCATGCCTTCCAGCCGTATCTATTATTATTATTTCTGCGTTCTTTGATTTAAGTTCTTCAACCCCTTTTTTGGATATATCTTCTGCGTTCTTATTATTTAGATCACCATAAAACATTGAACTGCTCAAATTTGCAAGAGTCTTTAATTGCTCAAAAGCCCCGGGCCTATAAGTATCTGCTGCGATTAAGCCAACCTTGTAACCTTTCTTAGTATAATAGTATGCCAATTTACCTGCAGTTGTAGTTTTCCCAGAGCCTTGAACTCCTACTAATAAAATTATCCATGGAGTTTTTTTAGGTTCAACATCTACACTTATATCTCCTCCAAATAATTCACTTAGTTGATCATAAACTACTTTAATAAACCATTCTTTCCTGCTTATACCTGAAGGAGGCTCCTCTTCTAATGCTTTTTTCCTTATATTTTCACTTAATTCTTTTACTACCTTTAGATTGACATCTGATTTTATTAACTCTCTTTGAAGATCCCTAATAAATTCTTCTACAGAATCTTTATATGTACTGCCTCCTTTTAAAAACTTTGAAACTGCATTTCTTAGGCCGTCTAGTACCAACAGCTTAACCCTATTTTTAATATATTTTCAGACTTAAAAAGCTCATAATTTAGCAAAAAATTAATTTACTTTATAGCTTACAAACTAATGGGAGCGTTTATGATAAAAGAAATTGAAGCTATGGGAAATACATATAGCAAAATTTTAAAATATACTAATGATTATAGGGTTTATAGAATCTTATCTTCTTACACAAAGTTTAACAGGATACAAGGGGGAATTGAGATACTAGATGCCGCAAAATTTATTGAAAAGACTCTTATTGAAAATTCTTCTGAAAATTTAAACGTAGAAATGCTAAAATTTGGAGGCACTTCTGTGCCTGATTGGATCGGTGCTCCAACAGGATGGATTCATAGATTTACTTGGATAAAAATAGGAGACATAGAGTTAAACAGTAAACAGCACCCAACATTACCAGTAGCTCATAGTCCTCCCTCTGACGGAAAAGTTGTTGGAAAAGCAGTTATAATTAATAATTGGAATGATCCTGATGAATACAAAGATGTTAAAGGAAAATTCGTTGTATCGGATGGGATATCTTATATAGTTTATAGGTTGGCTTATGAAAATAACGCTTTAGGCGTTCTATTATATTCCAAAAGTTCTCCTCCAGATGCAGTTCCATATAAATCATTATTTTTAAGTAGAGAAGAAGCGAACAAATATACCATCCCTGCAGTATCAATACCAAACTATTTAGTTAACAGCATTGAAGATAAGGAAGTATCTCTGTATCTTGATGCTGATATAAAAAAAGATCCTGGATTTCCCTACGTTCTTGCATGGATTGGAGATAAAAATTCAAAGGGTCCAATTCTTATGGCACATATGTGCCATCCAAGCCCGGGTGCAAATGATAATGGAAGCGGTACAGCATCTTTAATAGAAACGGCAATAGTTTTAAGCGAAATGATACAAAAAAATGAAATAAAAGCACCTAACGAAACCATTAGATTTATATGGTTCCCAGAATACACTGGAAGCTCTGTTGTTTTTGGTTCTTGGCTTTCCAACTTAGTTACAGAAGCAATAAACTTAGACATGGTAGGTGTATATCCTAGCGATAAGGATGGTCCCTTAAAAGTAATAAGTAACAGCATAAGCAGTATTTCCAAGTCAAGTGCTGCAATATATTATTCAGCTAGACTAATTTCAAAAAAGATCGGTTTTGACAGGTTATCTTTATCTACCTATGATGGAGGTAGCGACCATGATGTTACAATAGCCTATGGAATACCATCAGTTATGTTAAACCAATGGCCTGATTATGCATACCATACGGATTTAGATGATTTGAATAGAATATCGAGAGAAATGCTCAAGTTATCATCATCCATAGCTTCTTTGGGCACATATATTTTAACAACCATTGATATAGATACATATGATTTTTATAATGATTTATTAAATCAAATAGTATTTAATCATTTATCAAACGATGATATAGAATCTGCAAAGTTAGCATTAAAATTATTACCTGAAATGTTTAATTTGCAAAAAAATGAGGTCGATATCAATACAGAAGGAAAGGGAGACAACATTATAAAAAGCAAGCCACCTATTATTGAAGGCTTAAGGACTTTAGCAAAATATAACCTTGATTTAGCATTAAAGGCTGCAAACATAATAAATAAAAATACTATGAGCACAACTGTTTACTTTAGAGAAGCATTCTTTTTATCAAAGAATAGACCATTGAAAGAAATTTATCTACTACTTTTAGCAGAGTACGGTAGAAAATACGTTAACAATGACGATTTAATTAATCTATTTGATATTTTGTCAGATTCCAAGATTATAAGTTACTAAAACATTATAGAAAAAATATTTATTCTTTAAATATTCGATTTTAACCTAAAGGTGATTAGAATGGAAGAAGTGTGGGCTAAGGCCTATTCAAGTTCTGCAAATTTAGGCTCTGGTTTTGATGTAATATCATTAGCTCACAACGCGTATTATGATGTAGTCGCTATATCAGCTAAAAAAGGAAACGGGGATATTAAAGTAGAAAAAATTGAAGGACCTTTCTCTTCAAATGTAAACGAAAATAACAGTGCTGCTTATGCAATTAAATATATGGTAAAGGATCTAAATATTAATAATTATGATATCTTTATAAAAATTTTCAAAGGTATACCGGTTTCTTCAGGTTTAGGAGGCAGCGGGGCCAGTGCTGCTGCAGCAGTTTTAGCATTATCAAATCTTTTGGACTTAAATTTAAGCAAAGAGCAGTTAATAAAATATGCCGGCCAAGGAGAAATAGTATCTGCAGGTGTTCCGCATTATGACAATGTAGCAGCTTCCTTGCTTGGCAATTTAGCAATTGTAGGAAAAATTGATAATCAGATATATGCTTATAATTTTGAAATAAAGGCAAACTTTATTGTATTTAGGCCAACTAATTTTTATTTAAATAACAAAACACAATACATGAGGTCTTTATTGCCAAAAAGTGTTGACTTTAAAGATCATACACAAGACTCTATAAAGCTCGGAATTTTGATTGCTTCATTATTAAAAGGTGATCTTAAAGCTGCTGGTAAAGCAATGAACGATACTATAGTAACGGGTTCTAGGGCAAAGGCTGTACCATGCTTTAATGAAATAAAGGAAAGACTATTAAATATTGGTGCCTATGGTGTAGCTATAAGCGGCGCAGGCCCATCCATAATAGCCCTTTTCGATAAAAATCCAGAAGAACTATTACAAGTAGGGTTAAACACATATAAAGAATGTGGAATTCAGGGAGAAGGAAAAATAGTTAATCCTGCACCGCCGGCAAGTATTTTAAATGGAGATAACAGGGGTTTCCCCAAACCTTCCTAAATCAACTTTATCTCCAGGTTCTACGCTCTCAACAGGTATAATTCTTACGCCCAACGCTTTTGCCTTGGTTTTTGAATAAGCTGATACATCGAGTAAGAGGCCTGCAACACCATTAATGTCATATGGTACTACAGCTAAATCTAATCCTGCTAAGCAGACACCGCTTAGCATAGCTAAATGCCTAGCTGTTAAATCTCCTTCGCTTGCCCTCGCCTTTAATTTAGAATCCTCTGCTATAGGCAACATTACCTCGTTAAATCCAACAGTTTTTAAAAACTTTGAAGCACGATTAAGAGCTTCATTAACTTTTTTTAAACCATATGCAAAGCCCGGTTTAGGTAATCTTACCCCAGAAACTAATTCTATTAATCCTAAACTAGACTCTTCCATCCATGGAGATACGCTTAAATCTACACCAGCATATTCTATGTTTAATTTGTTTGCAATGTATGAAGCCATGTCTTGAGCCAATTTTCCTGCCTCTACAACTGAGGATATCATACCCTCATACCCATTTTTAGCAAAAGAATCCTTTAAGTAATTGGGATAAGTTAGTGCTGCAGAAATCATAATTTTTCCAGGTATTGCAGAAGCCAAAGGATAATATGGAGTTATAAAATATTTTTCATTAAAAGTGTTTACACCAATGTTTGCCCCAAATTCAGGGTTATTAGATACCAGTTCATGTAATGATCTCGATATGCTTAAAGCTTCATCCCAACTGTTACCTTCCATCATTATTGATGAATACATCTTATTAGCTGCTATTGACTTTATGGCCTCGTTTAATTTATTGTAATTCGAGTCTATTTGACCTAAATTTATTGCATATTTTTCACTAAAATACTCAAGCTCCTTTAAGAAACCATCTAAATCATCCAAAAATGGTGGATTTGGAAATGCTATTCTAAGGTAAGTCGGCTTTATATTATAGTTGCTCTTATATTCATCAACGGCATCAGAAAAATTGCTAAAAAATTTTTCCAACTCTTTTTTAGCATAATCAATATCGTTAGGTAAAGGCTTACCATAATGTATTGTTAACGTCCTTACCTCATACATAACGTTCACCACTTTTTTTGATTAAATTTAGACTTAAATCTTTATAGAAGACTAAAATTAAATTCGTTGAAAACCTTAAAAACCCTTATATATCAATTACTATAATGTGCCAACTCTGAAAAAATGGGTGGCATAAAATATTGAGCCCTGTAAATTGGGCAATGAATTGAATCATGTTAATGATGCCGCGGTCGCCCAGCCCGGTAGGGCGTCGGCCTGCTAAGCCGATGGGGTTAATCCCCGCGCGGGTTCAAATCCCGCCCGCGGCGCATTAAATATTATTTTGTAAAAATCTATAATCTTCTTCCCTTAATTGCCACCCTAAAGATCCTATAATTTCATCTATGTGTTTTTTGTTAGCAGCTTTAGGTATTGGTATTGAATTTCTCATTAGATAATTTAGCGCTACTTGTATTGGGGTTTTATTATATTTTTTTCCAATTTCTTCAAGTTGTTTAATATAAGCTACTTCACCTTTTGCTAATGGAGAATAAGCTATAATTTTTATATTATTCTTTTTAGAAAAAGGTATTATATCTTTTTCTGGAGATTTATTTAAAATGTTATACTCTATCTCATTTGCAGCTATTTCATATTTCTTTGCTGCACTAATAGCTTTTTCAAGCAAATTAACGTCAAAGTTGCTAACTCCCATGCAATTAATAATTCCCTTATCGATTAGTTCTTCCAAGGCTTTAATAGATTCCTCTATTGGGACACTCTTGTTTGGCCAATGTATTAGATATAACTGACCTCCTCCCCGCCCTGAAGGGCGAGTTTCCTGAGGTCTTAAGGGTTACACCCCTTTTACGGGTGCTACTCTATTATGTTCTACAATGAAAGATAGGGGTTTCTTTATTGATGATAATACTTTACCTGTTGCTTTCTTTAATATGTTTAAAGCTCCATTTAAATCAGAATGAAGTTTATGTTTTAATGGACAATTAATGACTCCCCTAGGTCTTCTTTTAACTTCTACATTATGATAAGCACAGTATCTGGACGTATTATATTCTATAACTTCATATACTTTAATGCCATATTCTTGTGCTTTAAGTTCAATTGCCATCATTAATTTACGATAAGACCACATGTTTACTGTAAATTTGTTACCCTTTTCCTGAGCAATGTTAAATGGGTAACCTAAGTAAATGGTTGAAACACCTAATTCATGTAACTTCTTCATTATGTGAGACGCTAAATTCCTATATAAATGCAAAAGCCTTCTCATTAATTTCTTAAAAAGCCTTTTCTTCTCTTTTAATAATTCATCATATGCTTCATATTCACCAAGGTTTCTTGTATTATCTGCTAAGGATTGTACTTGTGATATCTTATTCTCTAAATAAAAATAGTCTTCCTTAGTCCTAACACCTTTGTAAAGAAACCAAGTGCCATCGTTTAATACTACGCTTGCCAAATTATTTATGCCTAAATCTATTGAAGCTACTTTATTACCTTTAGGTGATTCAACTTGTATATTCTTCCTTTCACCATAAACAATATACTTGCTCTTCTTTCCCTTTTTAGTTTTCTCAACACCTACTTCAACTGGTATTGAGGCATACCATGCATTACTTATTTCATCATAGTATATCTCCAATCTACCTTGCTTACCGTACCACCTTAACCTACCAGCAAAATCTATTTCCATTTTGAAATCTTTTAGAATAATTTTATGATTAACTCCATCTATTTCATATCTATCTTGTCTAATAACAAGTAAAAGCTTTCTCTTCTTAGTATCTTTATCAATCCAATATCCTGGTGGTTTTATATGCTTAATATGTTTTGGTAGTTCTCCTTTTTTCTTTATTAAAGAAAAATAAGATGACCAAGCCTCATTGTTTTTCTGCATTATTGCTTGAGCATTAACTTTTAGCTCTTCCTTATATTTTTTGTAGTATTTATCCCACGTTGTATTGAAGTCCACTTTCTTTTCATGGAAGAACTGTTGCCTCCTCTCATAGTTCAACTCGTTGAAGAGCTTTGATGAGATATTAGATAGCTTTCTGAGCTTCCTTTCCTGATAACCATTTGGAAAAAGGCGTACTACATTTGTTCTCTTATTTGTATAATTAACTTCGTAGATGCCCTCTTCTGGTATTGCGGGAGAAATCGGCTCCCGCTCCTCATGTTTTAAGAGTTGACCAGACGAAGGCATCTGAAGAGCATCTCAAATAGAAATAGTATTTTTGATTTAAAAAACTTTACCCCGCCCTTCAGGGCAGGGTTTGCCGTTCTCAGTATCAAAAAGTTTAATCCCTTTTGAATAAGCATACCTCAGAATTTCTATAGACTCACTGTCTTTAGTAAAATCCTTTTGCCAGTAACCTCCTCCTATTCCCCAAGTTCCAAAGCCAATATCTCCTACTTCCTTTTCGCAAATTTTCATACTTTACACCAAAAATCATAAAGTTAAGAAAAGTTTTATCTATAAATTTTTAAAATTAGAACTACATAAGATGTATATTAATTGTCAACCCCCCGGTTAACAATTAACAAACAAAAAGCTTATAAATACATTTTATTTTTAATAAGTTGGTGAGATTATTGACAAGCGAGGATCTATGAAGTGCCTTTCTTGTGGGGCTTCATTTAATATAGATCAAAAATTAATTGTCTGTCCTATTTGTGGAGGCTTGCTCGAAATAATTAACGAATTTGAAACGTTTAATAAAAATAACTTAAGAGGTAAAGGGGTTTGGAGATATAAAGAATTAATACCGGGAGATTATAAAAAAATAATTTCATTAAATGAAGGAAATACCCCTTTAATAAAATCAAAAAAATATGAAAATTTATACTTTAAATTCGAAGGACTTAATCCTACAGGTAGCTTTAAAGATAGAGGAATGACAGTAGCAATTAGCTCAGCATATTCATTGGGATATAAAATAGTTGTTGCTGCTTCAACAGGAAATACTGCTGCATCAGCATCAGCATATGCCGCAAGAGCAGGCCTAAAGACTTTACTTTTCCTGCCAAAGGGTAAGGTAGCTAAAGGAAAACTGTTTCAATCAATATTACATGGAGCTGTAATAGTTGAAGTAGATGGCAACTTTGATAACGCTATGAGTAGGGTAAGAAAAATATTCAACGAAGATAATGATATATATCCTGTTAATTCGTTTAATCCATGGAGACTTGAGGGGCAGAAAACGATAGCTTATGAAATATATGAAGATATAGGAAATCCAGATTTCGTTATAGTTCCAACAGGCAATGCTGGTAATATCTATGCTATATGGAAGGGGTTTAAAGAGCTTGAAAATTTAAGTTTTATAAATAAAGTACCTAAGATGATAGCAGTTCAAGCAGAAGGAGCTTCTCCAATAGTAAATTATATAAACAATAATAAAATGGAATTTATTGACAACCCAGAAACTATCGCAACAGCTATTAGAATTGGAAAACCTGTTAATTATATGAAGGCAATAAAAGCAATTACAGAGTCTAAAGGAAGCGCTTTAAAGGTCAGTGACAATGAAATATTGCAAGCACAGATTTATCTTGCAAGAGAAGAAGGTATTGGTGTAGAACCCGCTTCTGCATCAGCAATGGCAGCTTATCAAAAACTATTAAATAATGGGTACATAGATATAAAGGATAAAGTTGTTTTAGTATTAACGGGGCACGCTTTAAAAGATCCAAATACAACCCTCGATGCTGAGATATATAATGTATCTCAAAACAATATAGAGATATTAATAAATAAATTAAAGACCTAAAAGTGTAAATCTGATTACTCCCTCCCTGAAAGGTGAGTTTCCCTAGGTCTAGAGTATTACACTCTTTTATGGCTACTCTATTATACAATTTTGTATTGTAG
>NZ_JAWDMQ010000031.1:0-16242 GCF_046536515.1 Caldisphaera sp.
CTAAACGATGCTGTTAAGGAGTTATACAAGATCATTCCTTACTCCTTTTATGCCGAAACTGCTTATAAACAAGCCTTAGCATTGGTTGAGAATAACGGTAATAAGATTGAGATTAGAAAGAAGTGGATCGCTTGTAGGGGGAATAAAAGCGATAAAGGCAATAGGGGGATTAAGTTCCAAGTTTTAGAAGACCACGTGTTAATTAAGGTTAAAGACCCTTGGTGAAAATGGGTTTATGGGAAAGCTTATTTTGGTAAAGAGTACTTACTGCTACTTCATGAGTTAGAAGAGCTTTAAAAGGGAAAGGTAGAGGGTTATGGTGCAGTATTTTCTTTAAGGAAAAACCAATGATTCACCTTCAAATCCCACTTTGGTTATACTTAAAGTACTTCTCTTCACTAAAACCTAATGGCTATGTTAGTTGGGGTAAAGGCGTACCTCACGTTTTAGTGACGCATACCCCATTAGCAACTGTCTCAATTTTTAATATGTTTTTAATCTTAAAAAGCTATTCTCTTATCCCCGCCATAAATGGCGAGGCTTTCAGTTATAAATTCCTCATATTATTGAGATAAAGTTTTTTAGTTAAGTTTAAAGAAAAAAGGTTTTATTTAAGATGAGAAGGGTCTTAATAATAAATTTCAATATTTAATAGTCTCTGTTATAAACTTATAATGGGATAGTTATGAGATTAATAGACATGCATGAGGATTTTGGATATTCGACTTCTATGGGAAAGGATCTTATTAATGGGAATTATCAATCAGATTTAAGCCAATTAAAAGGTATAGGTGATGTAACTATTTTTTCTGTAGTTTTTCCCGCGGAAGAAAATTTATCTGGTTATTCAAACATGTATTTTCAGTCTCTTATAAATCAGGTCAAGATTTATCATATACTTGACAATAAAAAAATGGTTAATTTAGTTAGAAAAAAAGAAGATCTCGACAAACAAGGAATAAAATTTTTAATAAGCCTAGAAGGAACAGATGTTCTAACTGACCCATCAGATATTTATTTGTTAAAAGAGCTAAATTTCAAAGCTATTGGTTTAACATGGAATTATGATACAAAGTTTGCATCGTCTTGTATGTCTAAAAAAGATTATGGATTAACTGGGGAAGGAGAAGAATTAGTAAGGCTTGCTAATGAGCTTGGAATAATTATTGATTTAGCCCATGCCTCTAAACAAACTGTATTAGATGTATCCCAAATTTCTAAGAAGCCAATTATAATATCTCATACATCATATAAAAAGTTAAAGGATCATCCCAGAAATGTAGATGATGAAGAAATTGAAGCAGTAATAAAAAACAAAGGTGTTATAGGTATAATGGCATGGCATAAAGTATTACCTGAACCAACAATTGATGGGTATCTAAAAGTAATTAATGAATTAGGAGATTCTTATGGATGGGATTATATAGGTATAGGGACAGATTTCCTAGGTATGGAAGAAACTATTAAAGGGTTCGGGAAGATATCTGAAATAAATAAGATAAAGGAGGCTTTAGGTGATAATGCTGAAAGGGTTTTATGGAAAAATGCATATAGAGTTATAAGAGAAAATCTAAATGATTAATCTTCATATAGGTTTTATACAAGAAAAACAATTTAATAGGTTAATTTTAAAGATATATTTGTATTAAGGGGTTAAAAAGTTGGGGGAAGAAAGGATAGCTGTTAGCGAGAGCGAATATTACATTTTAAAATTATTAACTGATAAAGGAATAAAACAGTTCAAACTAGAAGAAGGAGAAAAATTAATTGGTGTTGAAAAAAGTAAATTAGCCAGTATTTTAAAGTTATTAGAATCAAAGAATTTAATAAAAATTAATGAGAATAGAATAAGAATTATAAAATTAACTGACAAAGGTAAAAAAGTGCTTGAAGAAGGGTTACCAGAAGAAAAATTAATTGATATATTAAAGGATAAGGGATCAATAGATATTATAGTGATTAAGGAATTATTAAAGGAAGATGCTAATGTAGCCATAGGTCAGGCTAAAAAATTAAAAATCATAGATTTAAAAGATGGTAAAGTAATATTAACAGTCAATTATAATGATGCGAAAAATTTAGTAAATAAAATTAAAAGCATGCTTCAAAATATGAATTTCGATGCGGATACTGAAAAAGATATGTTATCAAGGGGTTTAATAAAAGAAGACTATGTAAAAGAAACGATCGTTATTGTTGAAGAAGGCGTAATAAATAAAGTTGAGGTGTTGGCATCTAAGTTAACTCATGAATTATTAGCGAAGGGAATATGGAAAAATTTGAAACTAAGAGAATATGATATTACTTCAGAACCCCCAACCGTTTATCCAGCTAGAAAACATTATTTTATAGAATTTATTGAAGAATTAAAGGATGTAATGAAAGAACTTGGATTTAAAGAAGTTGATGGTCCATTGGTTGAGATAGAACTTTTTAATTTTGATATGCTATTTCAGCCTCAAGATCATCCTGCAAGAGAAATACATGACACACTTTGGATTAAAGATCCAAGAAATAGCGATATAAGTGAAATGAGAGATTTAGTTGATAGAGTTTCAAAGGTACATGAAAGGGGGTGGAAATATAAATTTAGTCAAGAAATTTCGGCAAGATATGTTTTAAGGAGCCAAACTACTTCTGTTTCGGCAAGGTTATTGTTAAACAAATTCTCACCTCCCATAAGGTACTTCACTATAGGTAAAGTTTACAGGAGTGATGTTATTGATGCTTCTCATCTACCCGAATTCCATCAGCTAGATGGAATAATGGGAGATTATAACTATACTTTTAAAGATCTTTTGGGTATTTTGAAGGAATTTGGAGAAAGGCTTGGTATCGAAATTAAGTTTAAGCCTGGTTATTTTCCATTTACGGAACCAAGCGTTGAAGGTTATGCAAAAATTAATGACAAATGGATTGAACTGTTTGGAGCGGGTCTTTTCAGACCTGAAGTTTTGGAAATGGCAGGCATTGATTACAGAGTTGGAGCATGGGGAATGGGCGTAGAAAGGCTAATTATGGCAAGACTTGGCCTTAGTGATATAAGGCATTTATATGAGACAAATTATGATTTTTTGAGATCTTTTAAGTTAAGGTGAAATACATGCCTGTTTTGAAATTTAATCCAGAAAGAATAATGAACCTAACGGGTTTGGGTATTAATGCTTTGGAAGAGGCTTTGTTTTCTTTAAAATGCGAGACCTCTATAAACAATGAAAATCAACTAGAAGTAGAAATAAACCCTGATAGACCGGATATGTTTATTGGAGAAGGAATAGCAAGAGCCGTAAAAGGTATAATAGGTAATGAAATTGGATTCAAAGAATACGATTATGAAAATACTAAATTTAAGTTAGTAAATGAAAGTCCTTTTAGTAGGCCCATAATTTCAGCTGCAGTAATATATAATGTTAACCTAGATAACGATTTCCTGGTAGAACTTATACAGTTTCAGGAAAAATTGCATGAAGGAATAGGGAGAAAAAGAAGAAAGGTAGCTATAGGGATTCATGATCTAAGCAAAGTTCCATCAAACGAACTCAAGTATAAAGATGTAAACATTTACAATAAGATGGTACCGTTGGGTTCTAGCAATTATACTTCTATCCAAGAAATACTTAAAAATACTGATCAAGGAATTAAATATGGAAGCATAAGTCTAAGGGGTAACTTACATCCAGCATTTATATCAGGAGATGAAATTATTTCTCTACCTCCAGTTATTAATTCAAACACAACTAGATTGGATGAAAAAACAAGAGATTTATTGATTGATGTCACAGGTACGGATCCTTACTATGTTAATAAAACATTAGATATTATTGTTTCTAATTTAGCAGAGAGGAAAGATGCTAAAATAGGTAAAGTAGAAATTGTTGAAAAGGAGAATATAAAATATACTCCTTTTATGGAAAAAGAAGAAAAAATCATTAATCCTGATTATGTTAATGAAATTTTAGGAGAGAAATTAATTGGAGAAGAAATAGCTTATCATTTAATGAGAATGAGGTACAATGTTTCTTTAGATAATAATGAAATAAAGGTGATAATACCCCCATTCAGAGCTGATATTATAAGTGATATAGATTTAATAGAAGACATAGCCATGTCTATAGGGTATAATATTATAAAACCGAATAAACCTAAAGTCATGCTAAGAGGTTCTTTAACAGATATGACCATGCTTAAAAGAAAAATAAGAGATATAATGATTGGCTTAGGCTTTACAGAAATACAATCTTTGACCTTAGTTAGTTCTAGAATTTTAAAAGATTTAGGAGAGCAAAATTACATAGAAGTTTTAAATCCAGTAACAAATGATTTTGATTCATTAAGGCCAAATCTTTTTGTTTCTATGATAATGGCTATGAAAAGCAATGTTATGTCAAGTAAACCAGTGAAACTTTTTGAAATAGGAAAAATTGTTGAAAAAGTTTCAGGAAAACCTTTAGATAAGGAAAGAATTTCTATAGCCATAATGGATGAAAGCCTTTCATATGAAGATATTCAATCTGTTGTATATTCATTGCTTAAATTGCTGAACTTGGAATTTAAGGTTTTAAGTTCATCAAACAAATTTTTAATTAAAGGAAGATCTGCAGATTTGATAATTAATAATAAACCTGTCGGTTTTTTTGGTGAAGTTAACCCTTATATACTAGAGAAGTTTAGTTTAGAATACCCTATAGTATATGGAGAGCTAGATTTGGGTGGGTAGATTGGAAATTCAGGATACAAAGCCAGACTATACAATACCAATAAATAGGGTGGGCTTTAGGGGGTTATGGAGAAGAGTTTTAATTGACTCGCCATTAGGTATTGTTCCTTTAGATTTAGAAATAAATGCCTATGTAGAAATCCCTGAAAATAAAAAAGGAGCTCACTTATCAAGAAATGTTGAGGCATTGCCTGAAGATATAGAATTTCCAATGAAGGCAAATAGCATTGAATATTATTTAGAAAAGGTTCATAAATCTTTACTAAAGTTGCATACATATGCTAAGACCGCAAGAGTTGAAGCCAGAACCAAGTATGGCGTTGAAATTCAATTTAACGGGCTAAAAGAATTAGAACCAGTAGAAGTTTTAATAAGCATTGATGGAAATTCAGAAAAGAAAAGATGGTCTACAACAGTTGGAGTTTACGGCATGACAGTTTGCCCCAGTGCGCAAACAACTATATCTAATATAATAAATACTGATAATTTATCTCCAAGCCATAGTCAAAGGGTTCTTTTGTATGGGACTATAGAAACTGAGGAAAATCATATAGTTAGAATAGAAGACATTGCTAGGTGTTTATCTAATGCATTTTCAGCCCCATCATTTACATTGCTTAAAAGAATGCAAGAAGCTAATCTTGTTATTAGTGCTCATAAAAATCCCAAGTTTGTAGAAGATGTAGTAAGAGATGCTATAAGGGGACTAAGATGCTTGTCTGAATCTTTACCTGAAAGTACAATAATAAAGGCTGAGGCAATAAGCTTGGAAAGTATACATCCACATAATGTATATGCTTATACCGAAGGCAATATAAGATCATTCCCAGCTTATAATTGCGAAGCTCTTTGTAAATATGAATAAAATCTCAGCCTTAAGAATAAACAATCTGCTTTGTAACAAAGATTTTCTGTTTATTTCAAGAAACTTATTATGTATACCTTTAGAATATAGAATGTAGAGATAAGGTTTCCTGTCAACAGAGGCTGGTTGAATCCTTTTTCATATTAATAGAAATCTATATTTGCTGTAACTATTGTGGCATCTCAGCTGATGTAGGCTGTGCTTAAAAGTGTGAGAGTTATACAAAAATGTGAACTCCGTGCAGTTGTGCTTAAAGGAATTTCATGACTTACTTACCAAGCGGTAGGTGGGTAAAGGCTAAGCCTTTACACTTGATAATGAATAAAAATGATTGAAATGAAAGTGTAGGGACAAGCGGAAGGGTCGCTAAAGATATCAAATTAAACTATTTGGATTAAGCAACAAAACTCATTAAATGGGTAAAGATATTCTACATCTGCTAATTCCGGAGCAGATTAATCCTTTTTATGGTTCTCCTTTTTCTGTTACACCACAGCTATGGAGCCAAGCAGAGTTCCTTAATACTTACATTTATTAAATTTCGAAAATAAAAATGTTTAATAAATAATCATAATATTTTCATTATGTATTATATTGAGTTGTAAAATAAGGGAATAACCTATATAAATTTAGTTGTTTATTTTATATATTAATTTTTAATCTCAGTATGACCAACTATCTTTGGTGTAAAATTTGGATATGAAAATCTCAGTAATTGTTGCAATTGTAGTAATAGCAATAGCTGTTTCATTAGGCGTATATTATTACGGTGTTATGGGAAAGCAAAAAACAATTACATTAAGCCCTTCATTATATCCTGGATATGTTACTACAGATAAAATAAATAATATATTTGGTGGTACATGGGTTGTATTTGGTAATATATCAGGTTATATTTCTATTAACCATAATAATAACACTATAAAAATTAGTTTTGTAAACGGTACAGTAGTTGAAAATCCTGCATCTGATTATCCTAATATATATAGTAATAGCTTCTATAATTATACAGTATTAGAGAGTGTAACAGAATATTACCAAAAATCTAATTCAAGTAACATGTTAGTAGTAGAAGTAATAGAAGCAAATATTAATGGCGAACCTTTGTTAAATCAAGATATTCAATCTATAGCTAGTTTATATGGTTCCCCTATTAACAGTATTGGTAACATTAGTTACATAACATATGGAAATTCAATTATAGCTGTTTATAAAAATTATCTAATTTTATTGGCATCCACACAAAATTATGGGAACAAAATGTTAACCTTATTAAACGAAACTTTAACAACATTTAAATAAACTTTATAATAACTATTTTTTATTATAAATTGTGGTGCAGTTATTAGTGAATTGCTCTTCAGAAATAATTAAATACATATATAATCAGCAATGGAGACTTAATTGTAAATCCTTTGATAGCGATTGTATCAGCAATGGAGACTTAATTTATGTCAAAGAAGAAGGATGCAATGAAATATTATTCACGCCTTTATTAAGCAAAAAAGAGAGCTTGATTTTGGCGGAAGAAAATATTGAGTTTATTAATAGTATTATTTATAATAAAATAAATGAATTTAATTCTGATTGCAAAATTAATATAGGGAAAATAGTTAATATTAAACCTATTACTTATGGGAATAGATCAGTAATATATGAAATTTTTAATGAGTATAATAAGAAATATCTTTTAAAGGTAATGAAAAGGTTAGAAAACGATAATATAGAGGATAAAATTATAAGATATCTGACAAATTCTGGATATAAAAATGTACCTAAATATTATTGTTCCATAAAATTTAAAGACTATTATTATGGATTAATTACAGAAATTATTGATGGAGAACCTGCAGCAACATATTATATAAATTCTGCAGTTAGATACATCAAGAAATTGGGAAACTACGAATCTATTGGAAATGTTATTGGTATTAATCTAGCTTATTTACACAACGTTTTGAAAGAATGTAAAGAAGATTTTTGTTACAACGAAGTTATAAGCGATAAAATTCTTGAGAATTGGATAAATAGAATTTTATATAGGGAAAAATGGATAAAGAACAATTTGGATAATTTGCAATATCAAGAAGATAAAAATTTAGCCATAGAGGCTTTAGATTCTATTGATGAATTATTAAATATTATAAGGCCTGATTTAAGAAACTTGATTGGAAAACATTTAATGAGAATTCATGGAGATCTGCACTTGTATCAAATACTAGTTTCAGATAAGAATGTTTATTTTACTGACTTTGAAGGAGAACCTTATAAATTTCCAGGTAATAAATTAGAGAAAGAGATGCCTGAAAGGGATTTGGCAGCTCTCATAAGAAGTATTGATTATACTGCAATAATGGCTCTGCAGCTAATATATGGATCTAGTGTAAAGGATTCTTTAGATTTATTGAGTAATGAAATTCTCGATTGGGAGTATAATTCTTCTAAGGAGATCTTAAGGGAATACATAAATGCTGTGTCGGAGCCAATAAGAGAAAATATAGACCAATTAGGAATATCTTTACCTTTTTGGCTATTTGAAAGAGCAACTTATGAAATAGTATATGAAATGATAGCGAAAACAGGTTACTATGCAATACCTATGAGCGCTATAATAAGAATGAAAGAAGGTAAAGACAAATTCTTTAAAATATAAGAATTATATTTTATTACCTTTTTCATCAAATATTTTTATTTTTTCAGGTTTAATAAAAAGATTTATATCAGTGCCAGCTTCTCTATGTTTTTCGGTATTTACATTAAGTTCTATGGATTCGTCGTCTATAGGGCTTACAACAACTTTAAATGTGCCAGCAACGTAACTTGAGACCTTTATTTTTACTTTACCTACATTAACAAAACCAGGAATATCATTGGTTTCTGATATTTTTATATCTTCAGGTCTAATACCAATGTCAATTACTCCTTTATCTAATTTTCTATTAATAGGTATCATAATATTACCTAATTTAATGTGGCTATCCTTTATTTCTGCTTTAACAATATTAATATCTCCCAATAACTTAGAAACAGTTTCATTTATAGGGTTATCATAAATTTCAGATGCATTTCCTTTTTGTACAAGTATACCATTAACAATAACGCCAGCTTCTTCTGTAATTGCGAATATGTCTGCGGGATCATGGGATACAATAATTGTTGTAAGCTTTAGTTCTCTTTGAATTTTTCTAACTAAGGCTCTGGCGCTATCCCTAATCTGTGCATCTAGATTACTAAAGGGTTCATCTAAGAGTAGAATTTTAGGATTTTTAACTAAAGCTCTAGCTAAGGCAGTTCTTTGCATTTGCCCTCCAGAGACTTCTCTAGGATAGTGATCAAGTATATGTTGTATGTTTAATATTTCTGCAACTTCTTTAACTTTCTTATCTATTTCTGCTTTTGGAACCTTCATGTTTCTAAGTGGAAATGCTATATTATCATATATGGTCATGTTTGGATATAAAGCCCAGTTTTGGAATACCATTGCAATTCCTCTATCAGCAGGATCTACAATAATTCTATTGGGTGCAGAAACCATTTTTTCATCAAAATAGATATATCCATCAGTAGGTAATTCTAAACCTGCGATAAGTCTCAAAAGAGTAGTTTTTCCTCCGCCGCTAGGACCTAGTATGCCAAACGATCTTCCATCGCTTACCTCTAAGTTTATTTTGTTTGATGCGTATATTAGATTTTTTCCTTTTTTAAACACTTTTGTCAGATCTTTTAGTACAACTTTTGCCATAATAGCTACCCTCTTTTAAGTCAATTTTTTTATATCAATTCAGGTTTAAAGACTTTAATAAATTTTTAATTTATTTATAATTAAAATAACTTATTAAATATTAAAAAAATTAATATAGTTTTTATAACTTATTAAATATTAAAAAACTATTTTTCAATAATATCTGCACCGTCACTGCTTTCAACTATATTATAAAAGGATTTATACTCAAATGCTTTTGTATATTCTTTATGTATAGCTTCTGCAATCGATTCTGCTTTATCCTTATATACAAGTATTATTGCAGATCCTCCAAATCCTGCTCCTGTCAAACGTGCTCCTAAAGCACCATATCTAATTGATGTTTCAACAATAAAGTCAAGCTCTTTACTGCTTACTTCATAGTTTTTAGCTATATCATTATGAGACTCTATTAGAAGTTTCCCTAATAATTCTAGGTTGTTTTCCTTTAATGCATTTTTTGCATAAATAACCCTGTTATTTTCTCTAATTATATATCCCATTCTTTTTCTATACAATGGATTTAATTTTTCTAAATCCTCTTCAGTAATTTCTTTTGAAGAATTCCTATTAAGTATTCTCAAGCTGTCTTCAACTACCTTCTTTCTTTCAGAATATCCTGTTTTTGCTAGCTCTCTTTTTACACCTGTATTATATACTATAAATGAGGCATCTTTTGGAAAAGGTATGTATTCATAAGAAAGAGTCTCCGTATCTAAAAATGCCGCAAAGCTTTTTTTTCCAAAAGCAACAGCAAACTGATCTAAGATTCCTGAAGGGACACCAACAAAATCATTTTCTGCTTTCTTACCTATTAATGCTAACTGCAATTTGTTTAAATTTAAATTGTAGGAATAGTTAAGTGCAACCAGAATAGCAAGTTCTAAGCTTGCGCTAGAGCTAAGACCCGAACTTATCGGCAAATTTCCATAAATTTTACCTTTAATACCTCCAGGCCTTAAATTTAATTCAAATAAAGCATTATAAACACCTAAAATATAATCAATCCATTTGTTTTGCTTTTTATTTATCATGCTAAAATCGAGTTCTATTTTTTCATTGTACGCCTCTGAAAACACACTAATTTTATCATAAGTTGTATATTCTAAATAATTTCCCAAATTAATAGCCATAGGCATTACGTAACCATACGAATAATCGGTGTGTTCACCTATTATGTTTATCCTTCCCGGAGAAAATACTTTTGGCATCTTACCACCTCATTCTATGCATTTACCCCTATAAGTATTATTAATTCCTTTGCAAATATCTTTTAGCTTCTTAGCATTTTCTTCGGGAATGCCATCATAAGTAAAATCCCATGTGCTCATTTCTATCCCTGCAGCATATTTTATTTTATCTTTATCTCTTAATATAGGATAAATTTCAAGGTGAATATGGAATATATTGGAAAATTTACCCTTTAATGGAGCTTGTATTAGAGCAAATGAATAAGGCATTTCTCTATCGAATAAATTATTTAAAGAATTAAGGCTAAGCTTTAATGCATCTGCAAAGTCCAAAATTTGATCTTCGTTAAATTGTGTTATATATTGTAAATGGGCCTTTGGATATATGTGTAGTTCGAAAGGCCAATTCGAATAATATGGAAGGAAGACTATAAAGTTTTGATTTTCATATATTACTCTTTCTTTACTTTTTATTTCTTCTTTAATTATTCTACAGAAAATACATTCGTTGTATCTTATAAAATAATTTCTTGCATTATTTATCATGTTTCTTATTTTTAATGGAATAAATGGCATAGCATAGTATTGTCCATGAGGATGAGTTAAACTAACACCTATTTCTTCACCTTTATTTCTAAATATCATTAAATATACTATTCTCTTATCATTTATGTATTTATCGGTTACATTTACCCACTGTTTAATAACTTTGACTAATTGCTCTAAAGGTAACTTGTCCAAATCTTTAACATCATGAATAGGAGTTTCTATTATTACCCCACATTCTCCTAAAGATCTTGCTTTTCTGTAAAACCCTTCACTTTTTACGTTTTCAGAGTCAAAACTAAGAACAGCATATTTATTTGGCAATACTAACGTATCCCATCCAAATCCAGTTTCTTCGCTACCTGGACAAAATGGGCAAAAATTTTGGGGCCTCCACCTTCTTTCCTTCCTAATAGAAGAAACCATTATCCATTGACCTGTTAGTGGATTATAACGTAACTCTCTCATGTAAGATCGCCATTATTATATAATCTTATTACCAATTATATATTAATTTTAAAAATTATGAATATACAGGGATATATTTGAAAATAGAGCTTGATGACACAAGAATTAAGATTGATGAAAATGTATGTTGTAATATTAGACTAAGTAAAAAAGAGGTAAAAGTTGAAGGCAAATTTCCATATAATTTTATTATAAAGTTTAGTTTCAATGGTTATAAAATATTACAAGATGGTATTGAGGTAGGGAAAGGCAAAGGATTTAACATAATATATAAAAGTAATTTAGTAAAGCCTAATATTAATAACGAGAAAGCCTCACTAGATTTAATTAACGGTAAAGAAATAAATTTTATTGATAGTAATGGCATGATTATTGGGAAAATAAAATTTGATAATGGAAAACTAATAGGTAACTTTGATTCTAATTATGTAATATATGGCGTAATTTACTTATCTTATCTTTCTTATGCTATGAATAAAACAATTAATGCATACAAGTCTGGTGCAGCTATGGATAAACCATTAATATCATTAAGGATCAGCTCATCGTATGTAAAAATATCATTGTTAATCTTTATAGCATTATTTGCTTCTGTAGTTTTTATATCATCATTTTCGGTTGTATTGGCATATATCTTAGCCTTATTCTTATTGTTAGTTCCAGTCATAGCAAGGTCAATAAGCATTAATGAATATATAAATTTTTATAATGATTATTTTGAAATTTACAAGAAACCACAATACAATAAAAATATAATTTATTATTCGGATGTAAAAGAGATTAAACCTAAAAAGAAAGGATTTATTATAACACTAAATAAGCCAATTTTTAATAAAGATTTTATATACATACCTTATGATCCAAAGATAGAAGAAAATAAGAATTTATCGAATTATATTCAGGAAAAAATGAAGAATCATTAATATAAGTAAAATTTAGTTATTATTTTTGAAATATTTTAAATAATTAATCTGGTTTTAAATTTTGTAGAATAAAATTAAATATAAAATTGACAAAAATTTCTATAAAACAATATTTATACATTATCTAATCTATTTTTACTAATAATTTTCCTATAATTTCATTATTTTCCATTATTCTATGCCCATCTATTACTTCTTCAAGCCTAAGAGTTTTGGATATATATGGCTCAATTTCATTATTTTCCACATATTTTATAGCATTTTTTAATTCTAGTTTAGATGCATTATGTATACCATATATTCTTAAGTTTTTTAGGTAAAATTTTTGCCAGTTTATAGGAAACATATTTCCTCCTAAGAATCCAAATACAATAATTTTTCCATTAATTTTTGCCGCATCTAATGAGACTTGCATGGTAGGATTCACAATATAATCTATAATAATATCGACACCTTTTCTGTCTGTTATTTCCATAATTTTATTTAATATATCTTCATCGCTGCTATTTATTACATAATCTGCACCTATTGACCTTAAAATCTTAGCTTTCTCATCGCTTCTTGTAGTTACAATAGATTTAGCCTTGAATAATTTAGCAACTTGAATTGCAAAGGTGCCAACACCACCAGAACCTCCATAAATTAAAACAAAATCATCTCTTTTAACTTTTCCAACAGTAACCATTGCATTCCATGCTACTGATAGTGAAAGAGGCGAAACCCCAAGTTTTTCTCCATCACCTTTTACTTTTAACAATGTTTTAGACGGAACTTTAACAAATTCAGCATGGGATCCATTTATATGAAATCCAATCATTTTCCACGTATAGCACATATTTTCTTTACCTGACAAACAAAAATCGCAATTACCGCAACCATATACTGTGTTTGCAACAACATAATCTCCAGGATTTATTTCATTATTATCATCAATATCTATAACTTTTCCGTAGATATCTACTCCTGGTATATGGGGCAATGGTATATTAATGCCTGGATATCCCCTTCTTATGAGCAAATCTAACCTATTTATTGATGAATATTTAATTTCTATTATTGCATCCCCTTTATTTAGTTTAGGTTCTTCTACATCTCCATATTTTAACACTTCTGGATTTCCATGAGAATTAAAATAAACAGCCTTCATTTGCATCCTATATTTTTATCACTAAGCAGTGGTTAAAAATTTTTAGCCGTTTCTTTTTAAGATCTTACCATTAACAAACATATATTTCAAATGTGACATATAAGGCTCTGGAATCATTAAATCCTCTAAGTCTTTAATAACCTTATTTATATCATATTTAATTCTTTTTAGTTCAACGCTACCATTTTCAGTATTAATTAATGCGTATGCAGCTCTATTGTCTCCGTCTCTAGGCTCTCCTGCGCTACCAGGATTTATTAATAGACTATTATTAATTTTTTTCATGAACTGAAAATGAGTATGTCCTACTATGTATAGGTTGTATTCTAATTTGGTACTTTTTGTTTCATTAAGCCTCAGTGTTCTTTTTAGCATGCTTATTATTTTTTCATCTTCTAACCAAGGATAAAGATAACCATAAAGTGGACTAGATGGAGATCCATGAGTTATTAACGTTTTTCCAAATCCTTCTATTTCTGTGCTTATATTAGTTTTAAAATTTTGTAAAACATCTATATGTTTTTTGCTTAAAAGCTTTTTGGTAAAATTTTCTCTAAAATAAACGCTTATCCAATGAGTATCCTCTCCACACATACAATCAATATTATATAATACCGCATTATCATGGTTGCCTAATACCGAATCTGCTCCTATCTCTTTTAGCTTATCAATAACTTCAGCTGGCCTAGGACCATAATCAACTGCATCTCCAATAAAATAAACATGATCAAAGTTTTCATTATTTATTATTTCTTTTAAAGATTCTATATTTCCATGGATATCGCTTATCAATAAAATCTTCAATTTCCCACCTATTTTGTTTGATCCATTATAAATTTAAAACTAAAGTTTATAAAATTAAATACTTACGAAAATATAGGTGTAAACTTATGAAATGGGATGAAGAAAGATTAAAGATTCTAGAGGAATTAAGATCTAAAGGTATAAATCCATATCCCCCAAAATTTAATTTCTCCCACACTATTAAGCAGATTAAAAATGAAGCAGATAAACTTAATAAAAAAAGTCATGAGCCCTTTATGCATGATATATCGACAGTAGGCAGAATAGGTAACATTAGGAGGCATGGTAAGGCTGCATTCATAGATATATTTGATGAAGGAGAAAGGCTGCAATTGTATGCTAGAGTTAATGAATTGGGAGAAGATAGATATAATGAATTTATTCATATGGTTGGGAGAGGAGATATAATAGGAGTTAAGGGGGAATTATTTTATACTATGAAAGGAGAACTAACTTTAAGAATTAATGATTATGCTTTGTTATCCAAGGCGCTAATTGAACCTCCTGATTGGTCAAGATTATCACCTGAATTCAGATACGCTCATAGATACGTTGATTTTTTATATAATTCAAATTCAAGAGATCTTATGATAACTAGGTTTAATGTAATTCAGCAAATAAGAACATATCTGTATAATCAAGGTTTTATGGAGGTAGAAACTCCTATTTTACAGCCTGTATATGGGGGAGCTCTAGCAAAACCGTTTAAAACTCATGTTAATGCATTAAATGAAGATTGGTATTTAAGAATTTCACTAGAGCTATATTTAAAAAGGTATATAGTGGGGGGATTTAATAAAGTATTTGAAATAGGAAAGGTCTTTAGAAATGAAGATATCGATGTTACTCATAACCCAGAATATACGTTATTAGAACTCTATTGGGCTTATGCAGATTATAAAGATATAATGAATTTGACAGAAAATTTAATAAAAGAAGTTGCTAAAAAAGTTTTAAAAGAACCCAAGATTAGGAAAGTTATGAATGGAAAAGAACATGAAATAGACTTGGAGAAACCATTTAATAAGATAACAATGTATGATGCGTTATCGAATGCTATTGGAAAAAATATAGAAACGGTTAGTGATGATGAATTAAAAAGAATGTTAGATGAAATTAACCAAAAACCAAGAGGTAATCTATATATAAGAGGTTTTATGATAGAAAAACTATTTGATAAGCTCGTTGCTGATAATATAGTGGACCCAACATTTATCCTTGATTATCCAATTGAAACTACTCCTTTATGCAAACCACACAGAAGTAAATCTGGCCTAGTAGAAAGGTTTGAACTTTATGCAGCTGGTATGGAATTAGCTAATGCTTATTCAGAGTTGAATGATCCTGTTTTGCAAGATGAGTTGTTTAAAAAAGAAATGGAAATGATGAGGAGGGGGGATGAAGAGGCACATCCTTATGATTTTGACTTTGTCAGAGCTTTAAGTTATGGTATGCCTCCTACTGGAGGAGTAGGTATTGGTATAGATAGGGTTGTTATGCTTTTAACTGGTGTTTATAGCATAAAGGAAATAATACCATATCCCATGATAAGCTACAAACTAGTTGAAGAAGAATAGAAGAAATTATTGGTAATAGAAAATATTTTTACTCATTAAATTCAGGTGATTTGAATGATTGAGAAGATTAAAGTCGTTTTTCATATTGATAATGATAATGATGAAATATTAAACCTTTCTTTAAATAATATAAGAAACCTCATTGACGAGTCTGTGTCAGAAAATAATTTATACGAAATAGTGCTAGTTGCTAATTATAAGGCCCCGTTATTATTTTTAAAAGCTAATATTAATAAAGATAAGCTAAGATTTATAAAAGAGCT
>NZ_JAWDMQ010000032.1:0-15798 GCF_046536515.1 Caldisphaera sp.
ATTTAAACAGTGATAGGTTGAACGCTGTTGTAATTAACAAAGAGAAGAAAATTATTGCAAAAAGAGCATTTTGGTATTCTGAAGTTGTTTCCCACGGTTTTCCTAAAGGGAAAGCTATGGCTTTGAGGTTAAACGCTCTTTCACAAGCCCTTAATTTCCTATCAAAGGTTGGCGTTGATTATGTAGTATTTGAGGATTTATTTCTAGTTAAGAGGAGGAAGTTTACTAGGAGTAAAAGCGGTAATAGGAAGATAACGCGTTTTGCTAAGAAGCATTTGCTAATTCACGGTGTTATTAAATCTTTAAGGTTGGGTTTTAACGCTGTGTTGGTTAATCCAAAGGGTACTACAAATTCTGAGGAGCATGAAAAGGTGATGAGGAAAAAGGGTTTTGATAGGCATATTGCATCAGCTTACTTAATAGCGTTAAAAGGATTAGAAGTAATTAAAAATAACTAGTAGTTACGTAAACGTATTACAGACCTAGGCTGTAAGAGCTATTTATACCCTATGGAATAATGAACTTAAGCCTGTGGAGAGTAAACTTTCTGTAAACCGTCTTCCACACTACAAAATGGTTCTGCTTATAGAACATCCGCTTTAAGGCGAATCGAGGTTTCTTTAAGAAGCAGGAAATCATCATCGCAAGGTGAGGATGCCTGCCATAAGGAAGTAGTAGTTCGCCTCTTTATAACATTATTTATGAAAAATTATTTATTAAAATCCTCATTAAATTATTTATTTACTCTTCCTTTATATTATCAGCTATTGGTTTACCAGCTTCAATTACTTTGAAAAATGCTTCTGGATTAATCAAATTAGCCAGATTTACTGATTTACTTATATCCCAACCAAGAAGGACTTTCTTTACTGGAACTTCTAGTTTTTTGAAGTTAAAAGTTTGAGGTATATCGGGCACTTGAATAATATAATCTGCAATAAAGTAGGCACCCAGATTTTTCTTTAGATTTTCGTTTATTTTATTTTTTAGCTCTTCGGTTAATTGAACTCCAGGTTTAAGTACAACAAATAAAAGCACTTTCCCTTTAACTTCAACAACAAGGCTGTTTACAACTTCTGGTAATGATTCTACTATCTTATAGAAATCTAGTGTACCCATTCTTACACCTTTTCTCTTAATAGTAGAATCAGATCTGCCAAAAATTATTGCAGTGCCTCTGTCAGTAATCATAATCCAATCTCCTTGCCACCAGACATTCGGAAACATACTAAAATAACTATCTTTATACCACTTATATTCAGGGTCGTTCCAGAAATATATCGGCATTGATGGCATAGGTTTTTCAATAACCATTTCCCCTACTTCATTTATTACTGGTTTGCCTTCATTATTGTATGCTTCTACCTTAACTCCTAACCATCTACATTGCATTTCTCCTTCCCATACTGGTAATATAGGACATCCCCCAACAAATCCTGAAACAACATCTGTTCCTCCGCTAGCTGGATTTAACCATATATTCTCTTTCACGCTTTTATATACCCAATCGAATCCATTTGGAGAGAGGGGGGATCCAGTTGAACCTAATTCTCTCAGCTTGTTTAGTTTGAATTGGGATCCAGGATTTAACCCTAGTTTCATACAAGAATGAATAAATGGAGCACTTGTTCCTAATATTGTTAAAGATTCTTTTTCTGCAACCTCCCATAACGGCTCTAAATTCTTAATCATTGGGCTTCCATCATAAAAGACTGCTGTTGCTCCAGTAAGTAATCCCATTATAACCGTATTCCACATCATCCATGAAGGAGAAGAATACCATAGAAATCTGTCGTTAGAATTTACATCTAAATGCATTGGAGCAGCTTTATTGCCTTCTAATGTTATACCACCATGCGAATGAACTACTGGTTTTGGAATTCCAGTAGTTCCAGAAGTAAATAAAATCCAAAGAGGATGATCAAATGGTAAAGCTTCATACTCTATTTTTTGTTTCTTTTCTTGTATTACTTCATCCCACATATAGATGGGCTTATTTGCATTTATTTTTTCATTGATATTCAAATTAGGTATTAATATAACATTTTTTATTGATGGAACAGATTTTATAATATCTTCAACATCCTGTGTTTTCTTAATATTACTTTCCTTAAAAATATACCCATCTACAGCAATAAGAACTGTCGGCTCAACTAATTTAAATCTATCTATTGCCGCTCTGGCAGCAATCTCAGCTCCTACTGCAACCCACACTGCTCCAATACTTGCTGCAGCAAATAAAGCAACGACACCTTCTGGTACTTGACTTATATATGCTGCAACTCTATCCCCTTTTTTAACTCCAATATTTTTTAACCACGAGGAAAAAGAAGCTACTTGCCTTTCTAATTCATTCCAAGATAATGACTTCCTTAACCCATCTTCTCGTAAATATACTACAGCATCTTCATTTTGTTTTGTCTTTACATATCTAAGAGCATGCTCAGCAAAGTTTAATGTTGCGCCTGTAAACCATTTAGTTTTAGGCATTTCTCCGCTTTCTATTATTTTCTTATATTGAGAATGAGAAATTATCTTTGAAAAGTACCAAATAGATTCCCAAAAATCATCTAAATTTTCTACCGACCATTTCCATAAGTTTTTATAAGCTTCTATGTTACTCTTAGGGTCTTCTGATATTCCAAAATCTTTTTTATAATTAGTTTTTAGCCATTCCGAATATTTCATCATATTAGAATTCTTTATAAAATTTGTTTGTGGCTCCCATAATATTTTAGGCTCAATTCCAGACAATTGCTACCACCAATTATTTTAAAAAAGTAAAACCATATATTTATGGATAAAAATAAATAATTATATAACTTTATAAGTTAGTCCTATTCAAGGATTTATATGTTGCTTTATATATTCATTAGTTAAATCCTTGAATTCCACCTTTTTGCATGGAAACTCTCTTCCAAGCCATTTTTCATAAAATGTTACTATATCTGGAAGATATTCAAATATTGGAGGATAACCCGGCGGAACAGCTTCTACAGCAAGAAGTTTACCACATTTGGGACATATATACTCTCTTATTTCAACCCAATCTGGATCTCCGTGCATAAAATATGGATATAATTCTAGAAATTCCTTTCTTGTCCTTCTAACTCTTACATTAGCAAACACCTTCCAGTTTATCCTAAAATCTCCAAATTCATAACCGCATGCAGCCTTTACTATAGGGGTTCCATCTTTACATACTATAAATAGATGTTTAGATAATGGCATAAGAATTTTCTCTTTCCATGGCACCTTGTTTTGGAAATAAGATATAATAGCATCAAATCTTGTTATAGGGTCTTTCTCTGAGGTAATTACTTTAAAAATTTCTTCATCAGTAGCCTTATCTTCTAATAATCTTTCTAATATTTTTATTGTTTCATTTAATTTATCCGTTGTGCTCATTTATTTTCACCCCCTAAAGAGCTACTTTTTACCTCTTCTAATAAAAAGATCCTATGGTTATCTAAGCGGGTCCTAAAACCAGGTGGAACAACAAATGTTGCTGCAGGCGCTTCAATAATTGAGGGCCCTTCAATTACATTTCCAGGTTTTAATAAACCCATTTCAAATATTTTTGCTGTTACCCATTTATTATCCCAATAAATTTCTCTAGTACCTTTATAACTAGTTTTTGATGGCTCTGTTCCTTCCTCAGGAAAAGTTTTAAGGAATGGTTTAGACATTGACATGTAACCTGTTAAAATTGCTCTGGTTATTACATAACCAAATTCCTTACTTCTTGCTGAACTAGCATAGATTTTTTCAAACAATGAATCAAATTTATTTGAAATATTTACGAGAAATTCTTTTGTTACATCTATCGTGTCTGTAGAAACTTCTATATCATCAAGCATACCTGCATACTGCATTCTAATTCCACCCTTCCATGCAATCTCACCTTTAATGCCGGCTTTTTCGAATTCTTCTTTTATTTCATCCTTAAGTTGAGACCATGCAGCCTTAAGTAGTTCCATTGAATTAGTATATAAAAGCTCCCTTACTGATTCTAGTTCCTCTACACTTAATTTTATATTTAACAACTTGGCAATTCCATTCATCATATCAATAGCTATACCTTTAGGCTCTACGCCTGGTAAAGGAGGAATATATGATTCTAATGATCTTTCAAGCCTTATACCTAAGTCAGATAAAGATGCACCATATGCAGAAAAAGCAGGTGCTAATTCAGGCACCATTACTTTATTAAATCTGAGCCCTTGAGATATTGCTGCTACCATAGAAGGTCCACCCCCACCATATATAACAAAACTAAAAAGTTCGGGTGAGAACCCAAGACCTCTTATTAATGATTCTAAATAAAATTTCATTTCTTCTGTTTGCATCTTGTATATTTCCCATGCCGCATCTATTACATCTATTTTCAGCTCATCTGCTATTTGTTCTTTAATTGAATTAACTGCAATATCTTTATGCAATTTTACTGAACCGCCTAAGAAATAGTCTGGATTCAAATACCCCAATGTCAACATAACATCATTAAGCGTCACATTATTAACCTTACCCTCTGGCCATGACATTCCTATTCTATAGCCAGCACTATCCGGCCCTATATGCAAGGACTTTGTAGTAGGATCTAATCTCACAAAAGAGCCGGTTCCTGCACCTATAGAATCAACCTTGACTGAAGGCACAGCAACTTCATATTTACTTACTAGAGTATAAGGTTCAATAAATGGTTGTTTAGCAACGATAGTAGTTACATCAAATGATGTTCCTCCTATATCTGCACCTACAATGTAATCTAAATTATAAAGATCCGCTAAATACTTTACTCCTGAATTTCCTCCACTTGGGCCAGACTTAACGGTGTGTATAAGTCTTTCAAACGAAGGTGATACAAGTGTTCCATAATTTGTATATACATATAAGGATCCTTTAAAACCTGACTTTCTAAATTCTTGATCCATAAGCTCGAATTGTTTTCTAGAAGGTTCAGCAGCATAAACTTGTATAACCACAGCATTAAGCCTTCTTAATTCACCTAAAATGGGCGCAATTTTATGAGATAAAAATATATTAATAGTTTTATTCATTTCTTTGGCCGTATTTAATGCTATTTCTGCTGCCTTTATCTCATGGGATGGATTAGCCCATGAGTTCAAAAACATAATTATTATATTTGTTACTCCTCTATTGATTAAAGTTTCTACAGATTTTTTAACTTCGTCCTCATATAAAGGAATAGCTTCGGCTCCTGTTACCAATACTCTTTCTCTAACTCCCATTATCAAATTTCTAGGTATTAACGGTTTTGGATGAAAATGAGATATTGCGTGCAATCTTTCTCCATAACTTAGTGTATTCCATGCTTGCCTACTTCTACCCATTTTTAATGTATCTTCAAAGCCAGCTGTAGTTATTATTCCTATTGAACTAAGACCTTTATACTCTAAAATCCTGTTTAACATTATAGTACCAGTATATATAATAATTTTAAGATCTTTCACAGCATCTTCTACAGAAAGATTCCATTTGAATGCTGCATCCTTTAATGAATTAATTATTCCCTTAGCTTCAAACTCAGGAGTTGTCTGTGCTTTTCCTATAACAAAATCACTATCTTCGCTAACCAAAACTGTATCTGACATCGTACCTCCAGTATCTATTGATAATATAACTGGTTTAGGCAATATTATCACCTTCTCTTATCTAATGTAATGTAGTTTATTTGATCTATATTATAACCAATAGATTTCAAATAATTTTTATAATCTTCAATTAACATTTTATTTTTCATTAATACATTATCACGATATTGCTCAATGTTTTCTATTTTAGGTATAAAAGATTCTGGTAATTGCCAGAATTCTTTATATTCATTCCACCATTTAGGCGAAATTATTGCTTGTTCGTTATACATTTTTGCAATTGGTCTGATTAATTTATTAGATAATATTATATTTCTTTCTTCTTTATAAAAATCACTAAATGAAATAGATTTTGAAAGTCTTTGATTTTTAATCTCTTCTCTTAGCTTATCTGAAGCCTCTTTATCAATTTTCCATAAACCATTCCTAAAGTCGTATATTGCTTTTACTCCAAATATTTTCTCCATTATATCTGGAGTGTATATTCCTTCATTTAGATCTTCTTCGCATTTATCATAAGGTCTATCTATTGGATCACCCCAACCAGGAGCTCCATTCTGCTTAAAATAATAAAATTCAAATTCATCCAAAATTCTTGGATAATGAGTTGCATAATCAAGTCTCTCGATAGAAGAATTTATGTATTTTGATAGCATTTCTTCAAATTCTGGTTGAGAAGGGTTATCACCCAGAGGATATTTAAATTTATCCTTAACTAATCCCTCAAAATCAGCATTAATTTTTGCAAGTAAGGTATAAGAAGTTGCATTTGGGTACCCTCCATTAAGACCAGAGGCTACAAATGTTTTACCCATATTAAGATTCTGTAAAATATTATTTTCACTACCATAAAATATTCCTACATGAGCATACCCACTTCCTCCTCTATGCTCTCCATAACCGGCTGAATTAGCCCTTACCCTCCTTGCTAAATAAACGAAACCCCATTGTACTCTTTCCCATTCTTCAACATCGCCTATATCAGCTTCAGGATTCCACATAGCAAAACCATAATCATGGCCATCTCTAACGGCATTAGCACCTAAACCTTGCCCAGCTATTTCAAATGTAGAAATAGGATAATACATTCCTGGAGGATGGCCAGTTCTCCCATTAGTGTAGCCTCCTCCTTGAAGAGCATCAGCAGTCATTCCATAGCCGGTTGCTCCCTCTTCAACTATACCTCTAGAAAAAGAACCATTTGCTACGGCTCTGTATAAAGGAATCATACCTGGTATTAGAAAATACCAAGGCACTTGTCTGGATAAATAGGGATTTGGATCTGATGCCCAACTTTTTTCTGGGAATCTGAAATTGATAGCCTTTACATAACCTTCATTAATTATATCGCTATAACCTATTAGTTGAGTCATAATAACCCAGAAACCTCCCATAAACGGGGATAATCCGCCGTTCCAAGAATATGGTCCAGTGCCCGTACTCCCCTCTATATCAATATGGTATGATCCGTCTTCTCTAATATTAATTTCCATTGAAAGTGGGTGTAACCAATCATCTTTAGCTTGTGGTTGCCATGCTTCCCATATTAAAGGAGAATCAGCAAACGTCACACCTCTATATCTTCCAGGAACTAATCTTTCTTTTGTTCTTTCCATAAAATCTCTTCTTGATCTTTCTATTATTTCTCTAATCAATTGTAAATAATATTCAACTCCATTTTCTTCAACAAATTTTAAAATTTCTCTTTTAGCCATTTCGTTTCCAGCTATTCTGGCTTTTTCATCTAAATCATAATACAGAGGAGTTCTAACACCTCTTCTTGAGCGTTCAAAGTAATGAGGGAACATCTTTCCATCTCTTACTGTTAATTCAGCTTCCATATAAAGTCCATCTTCAAACCTAGAAGTGCTTGTAGTTATATCATGACCAGGTGTATTAGCACCTATATCTACCTGATGCGTTACTGAGCCAACCCATCCTATTAAGGATTTATCATAAAATATTGGAGTAAGTTCATGAACATCTGTTGTATGTACATTACCAATAGCAGGATCATTGCCAACAAACATATCTCCATCTCTAATCCCTGGATTTTCTTCATATCCATTCTTTATCATCCATTTTATATCTTCGCTCATAGTATGTACATGAACTATTATCCCAGTAGATACTACAACAGAATCACCTTCAGGCGTAAAAAGAACCCAACAAGTTTCTCCAATACTTCTTGTTATAGGAGATGCTGCTATATGCGTGGCCATTTCCCTTGAAGTAACCATAATTGATTTAAGGCGGGCTCTATCTCTTTCCCATTTTAATGGATTTTTCTTATATAACGATAAATCTCCACATAATCCATAATAACAACCTGTTGAATTATATAAATTTTCTGATTCTTTTAGAAGCTCAAGAAGAGATTTACCATTAGGACCTATTCCCAATATTAAGACACCTCTTCAATATGTTTTATTTTGAATTATAGCTATAAACCTACATAATTATGTATAAAAATAAAAATTAAAAGGATTTATTTTTATTAAATTTAAATAATGAAAATTAAAAATTTTATAAAACATACATTCTAAAAGCTATGATCCATAGTCTCATATGAAAAGAATATATTTATTTACTTAGACTTTAAATATATGTTAAACTAACTATAGGAAAAAATATAACTATATTTAAAATAATAGCCCTCATGTACTTATAAAAGAAGCTCATTATACAAGATTTTTCCCATAACCCATTTTTGAACTTCATTAGTACCTTCTCCAATTTCAAGTAATTTTGCATCTCTATATATTCTCTCGACATTAGATTCCTTAATATATCCTAATCCACCTAAAATCCTTACCGCATTACCTGCAATTTCATTTGCTGATATCCCAGTAAAAAGTTTTGCAGCCGAGGCCATCCAAATATATCTCATGTCTCCTTTATCTTTCAAATATGCTGCCATATATGCCAAAAGCCTCATAGTTTCTAACCTTACTGCCATATCAACAATTTGAAATCTAACTTCTTCAAATTGATGTATTGGTTTATTAAAAGCCTCTCTTTGAAGACTCCAAGAATAGGCTTCTTCTATAGCTGCAGTAGTTAACCCTAATGCTACTGCCGATGCACCAATCCTACCTTCATCTAACGTGAACATAGCTATCTTAAATCCCTCCCCTTCTTGGCCAAGAATATTATCTTTTGGTACAAAACAGTTATCAAATTTCAGCTCAGCTGTTCCAGTTCCTCTAAATCCCATAGGTTCTAAATGTGAAACTTCCGGACACCCTTCTTTTTTTCTTTCCACAATAAATGCTGTTACTCCTTTATGCCGTTCCTCGAGCTTTCCTGTTCTAGCAAAAACAACTATTATATCAGCATAAGCACCTTGCGTTATATAGGTTTTTCTACCCGTTAATGTATAGCCATCTCTATTTTTTTCTGCTTTTAGCTGTAAAGATGCTGCATCACTACCACAACATGGTTCGGTAAGACCAAAAGCTCCTATAAGTTTTCCTTTAGCAATATCAGGCAAATACTTCTTTTTTTGATCTTCAGTCCCAAAACCAACTATAGGGAATGCTGCTAAACCGCCTTGTACTCCTGTTATTAATGCTATGCTTCCGCTTACTCTAGCAAGCTCCTCCATTGCTATAATAATTCCTATAGAATCTAATTTTGATCCGCCATAATCTTCTGGAATGTTCATACCCAAGAGACCTTGTTCTCCAAGCTTTAACATTAAATCTCTTGGATATTCATTTGTTATATCAATTTTCTTCGAATAAGGAGCCAAATTTTTTTCAGCAAACTCCCTAACACTTTTTCTTAAGATTTTATGTTCATTAGTAAAAAATGGAAGATCGTATTCAAGTATAAAGTAATTAAATGTGCTCATTGATTTACACCTATTGGAGCGAAATATTTTATATCCATAATATTTCCAACCCTATTTTCTGACCAAACGGCCTTAACTCTTATGCCAGGCCTTAGTATTTTCAATGCTTCTTCAGGAGTAGAAAGATTTATCCCTCCAATAAAATGCAACATTGGTTCATCAGCACCATCTAGTTTTACCAGTCCAACCGCATATGGAGGATCTGGAAGGCCGTAGAATTTTCTATAAACTATTATAAAATTAATGAGTACACCTTCATCTTTTACTTCTACCAAATCAGTTGTTTCTACTAAGCATCTTTCACAAAATGCTCTTGGAGGCATTAAAACCCTTTTACATGATGGACATCTTGAACCTACTATCTTTTTATCTTTTAATTTTTTAAAAAATTCTGTTAGCACTTTTCCTGCAGCATATTCAAAATCTATATCCCACTTTCCTGGAAAAACAAATAATCCTGAAACTTCCTTAGGTCCTCTAGGCTGTTCTACGCCCATATATCTACACCTCCCTAATCAGGCGAGCTAGAAAGCACAGATAATGCATGAAATTGAAGAGCCCCTCCCCAAGCATGGGCCAAGGCATGCTGAACGCCTTTAATTTGATGTTCCCCTGCTTTCCCCATTACTTGAAGAGAAGCTTCAGAGAATCTCCAAAGCCCTGTGACGCCTACAGGATTCGAGGATAAAACTCCCCCACTAGGATTTACAGGTAATTGACCATCGAGCTTTGTCACACCTTCATCAAGCAATTTAGTACCTAATCCTGATGGAGCTAAATTAAGCGCTTCATATTCTAATATTTCTTGTATTGAAAAAGCATCATAAAGCTCTAAAACATCAAAGAATTTAAATGGATCTTTAATCCCAGCCTTCTTATATATTCTTCTTGCTAATAATCCTAGGTTGGTCCAGTCTGCTGAATCCCATTTATTCCCAAACCAATAAGTATCTGATAAATAATCCACTGCTTTAATCCACGCATGTGAATCACCAACTCTTTTTGCAACTTTATCTGAAACCATAATAACTGATACGGCTCCATCACTGCTGGGGCATGAATCAGTTAGTTTTATCGGCCAAATTAAATAAGGAGACATCAAAGCCTCTTCTGGGGTCAGTCTAATTTTTATATGATTTACCGGGTTTCTTAGTCCATTAATTCTATTTTTTGATGAGACAATCGCCATATATTCTTCAATTCTTTTATTATATTTAAAATAATAACTACTTGCTTGAAGGGCTCCTACGGCTATAGCTCCTATGCCTAATGGCCTGTCAGTTAATGGATCTACTGCTGTATTAAGAACTTGTTGAGCTTCAACATTTTCACTTACTTTTTGCACTCCCGTTGCCAATACTATATTATACCTGCCAGAAGCTACAAGTGCATGAGCAGCAAGAGCTATTGACATCCCAGTTGTTCCCCCAGTAGTAACTTTTATTATAGGTTTACCTGATCCCCTTCCAGCGCCATATGCAACGCTATCCCATCTTTCTGGCGATGAAATACCATCAAATGGATCCATAGTGCCATAAACTACAGCATCTATATCATCGATCCATATTCCTGCCATATCAAGAGCTTTTTTTGTTGCTTCCCATGCCAAATCAGGATGCGTCGCATCTAATCTACGTCCAAACTTTGTAATTCCTATCCCTGCTACTGCAACTTTCGATGGAGTCATATGATTTCACCTCCTTTCAAGAATTACAACCGAATGTGTTTGACCCATAATTCCAGAAATATATGAATACCCATGAACCAAGGCTGTTTTTATTGAACCATCTATCTGATTAGGACCTGCGTTGCCAATAAGTTGTAAATACGCCTCATATGTTTTTAATAATCCTCCAGCTGGATAAGGATCAGTAGAAAGTGACCCTCCACTCTTGTTAACAATAATTGAAGAATCTGGACCAATGTCTCCAGATGAAATAAGTTGCCACGAGCTTCCTATCTTAGATAAGCCAAGAGCTTCAATTTCCATCATATAATGCGCAGGGGTAACATCAGAAATCTCATAAAAACTAATATCTTTTAAAGGATTAAATATTTTTGCCTCTAAGTATGCTTCTCTAGCTGCTTTAGCCAATGGAAGAATTATTGGGAATTGCTTGCTTAGCCCAAAATAATAAGAATCTGTATACCATCTTATAGATTTTATTGCTACTGTTGCATCTAGCATACGTTCTCTAGCTGCAGGCTCATTACCTACAAGTAATGCAACTGCACCTCTGGATCTAGGTGGTATCATATTTTTTCTAAGCGGCCATACAACATAATCATCTTTTGTTATCTCCTCTTTATCTAAGCTTTTCCTAATATGAGCTCTTGGGTTATTCATAGCTGCTTTTCTATCATTAATTAAAATTGTAGATGCTAAATCATCCCATTTGGCCATTAATTTGAATTGGTTCAAATAAGTAGTTGCTTGCAAGGCAAATTGTGCTATATAATCAATCCCTATAGGTCTATAAATAAATGGATCAAGTGTTTGCAAAGAAACTAAAGATTGATCTACTTCCTGCGTTGCATAACTAACTACAAGGCCTAGCTCTCCCTCATACGACCTTATAAGAGAATCTGCATATGCAAGAGCTAAAGTTCCATCATCTGAAACTCTAGATTCATATTTTAAAAAACCTCCTGAAGACATTCCACTATACATATTAGATATCATTCTACCATCAATCAAATCATAGCTTGAAAGAATTACAAAATCTATATCTTTAGGATCTATGGAATTATTATTCAAAACACATCTTACCGCTTTAAATGGAATCATATAAAATGTGTCTTTTCTTGAATCAGGATCCTCCATTTGAGTTACGCAACCACCTAATATCATAGTTTGGCTCAATAATATCACCTTGACCCTTGCAGGGGATTCTCGAAATAATCATTAATTATTGGCTATAATATTTTTAGATAGTAACAGATACAAACATAAGCTTAAATACCAAATTCTTCGTAAATATTTGTTTATAGTTTAATTAAAAATTTTCATAAACAAATAAGGCTTTTCATTCTGATTATATATTATGGTGGGTATATTGCAGGATTCATTATTTGATACAAGTGATTATATTAGAAAAATAATTAAAGTAGGGCCTAAATCCATGGCCATTGTTTTACCAAAAGAATGGATAAACAAAAATTCATTAAATCCCGGAGAATCTGTAATTCTAAAGATTCATAACAATAATTTGATTATATCCCCAACAAAAAATATAGATAACAAAGTAAACAATAAGTTTGAAATTGATATTAATAGATCCTTTAAAGATGGTGTTGATATTAATTCTGTGATATTATGTGGACTAATAAAAGGTATGAGTGGTGTTTTATTTAAGAATGCAAATGAAGATTCGATTAATATTTTGAAAACTTATGGATATTTATTAGATATAGACACAAACGAGAGTTATACTAATATCAGATTCATAATAAATGATTTAGTCTATGATGAAGAATTACTTCTTAAACATATGCTTAGTGTAATAGTTCAATTAATAGATTCAATATCAAAATATATGCAAGAAAGAGAACCTCTCGATAATGCAATTAATATAGCATCGATAGAAATAAAGAAATATGGCTATATTTTAGCTAGAAAACTTTTAACAAGCTATAAGGATTCGCAACCAGAATCTATTATAGAGTTTTCAACAGGGCTTGTGCTAGGGTTAATAAGTGAGCTACTCCTAGTAGATGTTATTTCTTTAAAAAATGAAGAAATAGACCCCAGAGGTTCCATCATATTAAATATTATATTTAATAAAATTGAACAAGTTCTTCAAGAAGCTATAGGAGGTCTAATTTATAGGAGCTCTTCCAGATCCAAAAAAGCAAAAATTTTGTTAGAAAATCTAAAGAAAACCATGAAAAGTGTTAGACTATATTCTTCTATATCAGATATAACCTTAATAGAACAAATAGCAAGGCTTGATGCAATAGTTAGACTCATCAATAAGCTGGTAGACATGAGCCTATGCAACACTATAGAATCTATTTCTTCTAGATAATAAAAATGATTTATTTGTAGACTTTAAAAATTCAAATACAACAGCTCATTTTGTTTATATCACCATAGAAAGCTAAAGAAGCTAGTCTAATTGATTCACTCATAGTAGGAAAAACATGAATCGTATCTATTATATCATCAACCGTAGACCTCATTCTAATAGCCAGAGCTGCTTCATTTATTATTTCAGCACCGTTTTTTGCAACTAAATGAACTCCAAGAATTTTTCTATTTTCTTTATTAATTATCATTTTAATAAAACCTTCCTCTTCATTCAAAATACCAGCTTTAGGAACATCTCTCATTCTAATTAACCTAGATTCTATTTTATAATATCTTGAAGCAATATTTTCTGTTAAACCAACCATAGATACATTGGGTTCTATAAATACCGTTTGAGGTACACTCAGCATATCTATTTTTTTATGAACATTATTAATTGCATTTTCAACTGCTATCGTACCTTGTCTTCCAGCTAATGGTTCTAACATTTTTTCGCCAATAACATCGCCTGCTGCAAAAATATTGCTATTACTTGTTCTTAATTCGTCATCGACTTTGATTCCATTATTTTCATTCAATACTACATTAGCTGATTTTAAGTTTAAATCATCAGTGTTTGGCTTTCTACCAGTTGCTATCAATATTTCATCTGCAATTATTTCACCTTTGTTGGTAATAATAATTTTTCCTTCATTAACCTTCTTAACTTCTTTTACAATTACATTTGTAATAACTGAAATGCCTTCTCCTTCAAGGATTTTTCTTGCCTCTAAAGATATTTCTGGCTCCCAATTTGGCAATAATAATGGTGTGTACTCTAACAAAGCAACATCTACTCCAAGTCTTCTATATAGTTGTGCAAATTCTAACCCTAAAGGACCCCCACCTAAAATTACTAAAGAATCTATCCTATTTGGCGGAGAAAGAGCTTCAATATTTGTCCAATAACCTGTTTCATTAATTCCCTTTATATTAGGTATTTTTGGCGATGATCCAGTTGCTATTATAAATTTTTTACCTTCAATAACTAAATTATTAACCTTAATTTCTCTTTCTGAAATAAAATGAGCTTTTCCTTCAATTAGCTCAACATCGTAATAAGATATTACATCTTCATATTTAGTTTTTCTCATCTCATTGACTAAATTTTCCTTTTCTTTAAATGAATCAAAATAAGGAGGAAAATCATCTTTTTTAAAAATTTTTCTTAATTTTGCATAGTTTTCTGCAATACTAATTAATTTTTTAGATGGAACACAGCCAACATTAATGCATGTTCCCCCTATTGGCCCGTAACCTATTAATACGGGCTTTATTCCTAGTTCGTTAGCTTTTATCAATGCAGCAAATCCTGCTGCTCCATAACCTATTATTATAAGATCTTTCACTTTATTTACCCCTCATTTTTCCCTCAAAATCATCAGCACAATGAGAGCAACAAAAATAATGCAATTCGCTTCCTATTTTCCTTACATAAACATCTTCTGGAGTCAAAGCTTTCCCACAATTCTCACACGCTTTTCCTTTGAGATCAGAATTATCAATTCTTAAGTTCATTTTCATATATTTCACCAAATGTATAAAAGAATGAGAATTAATAAATTCACATATGAATAAATGTTCATATATAGATTTATAAATCTCCTGTTTTTTATTAAAAATAGATGATAAATATGTTAACTAATAAGACTAATAATGAACCATTAATATCAGAAATGGGATCATTTTTTACAGCTTTAGCTGACAAGACTAGACTTGAGATTGTTTTATTTTTAATTAAAAGCGGAGAATCATCAGTTCAAGACATCGCAAATAATTTAGGTAAATCGCAATCGTTAATATCACACCACCTCTCATGCCTGAAGAATTGCGGCGTAGTAAATGTGGTTAAAAAAGGAAAATTCTCAATATACGCTATAAATAACAAAGAAGTTATAGAAATAATAAATTTGGCTATAAACCATGTAAGCTCTTATAGCAAATCAATATTATCATGCGATGTGTTAAAAAAAAGAAAATAACAAAATCAATGAAAACAATTATTAGTTTATAATCTTATTTCAATAAAAAACTCTTATTATTTAATCATTTAAGATAATCTCTATTTGAAATTTTGAATTTAATAAAGTTATTTTTTATTTACATGTCGATTATAAAAACATATACCGATAGCTTTGCAAGTTAAGTCATAATGTATTCTAAATAGTATAAAGTTATTAATCCTTACTTCTAAATAGTTTATTTTGGGTGTGAACTGTGGGAAAAGAATTAAGTTACGATCTTTCTGTTCTTTTATC
>NZ_JAWDMQ010000033.1:0-15178 GCF_046536515.1 Caldisphaera sp.
TTAAATGGAGCTTTAAACATATTAAAGAAAGCAACAGGTAAAGTCTTATCATCAATAAAGAAACCCCTATCTTTTATTGTAGAACATAACAGAGTAGCACCCATAAAAGGGGTGTAACCCTCTAGACCTCAGGAAACTCGCCCTTCAGGGCGGGAAGGAGGTCAGTCTTCATATTTATACTGGTAATGGCAGAGTTAATATTAGCAAAATGCTGTATAGTATAACAGATAAAAAACCAATTTTTGATAACTTATCATCACCCATGGCTGCTCCAGGATGTCTACCTCTAGACAATAAAAATAAGAATAAAGCAAACACGCCAAAAACTGTAAAAGTATCGTACCAAAATCCTGCTATTATTAAACCTAAAATGAAAATTTCAGAGACTATTTTATGTCCTTTTTCTCCGAGAGCAGCTCTCAAAACATGCCCTCCATCTAATTGAGAAACTGGTATTAGATTTAGAAAAGTGACGAAAAATACTATATAAGAAGCAAACATCATGGCTGAAGGTTGTATTACGTATTCTTCTGGTATTTTTTCTACATATGTTAAAATACTTACAATTAATGGAACTAAACTTATCGTAGAACCGGATGGGGCAGCATACTGAGGAATTAATACTGAATACTTTAATCCTAAAATAGCAAAAGGTATAACTGCTATAAATCCTACTAAAGGACCCATAATACCAGTTAAGGCTAATATATCATTTGTTGGGGGTAGCCATTCCATATTGATCACTGCGCCAAAAGTCCCAAGGAATCCAAGTTGAAGTGGGGGTGCAGGTAAAAGATATGGTGGGCTAGCTGGTACCTTATATCTTCTCATTGTGATCCAGTGACCTGTTTCATGCAAAAGAAGCGGTACAATTAAGGCAACTAAATAAGCTAAAGGAGACCAAGCAAATGATTTGTTATAATTATTAAAAACTAACCCCGAAACATATACACTAATTAATGTAATTATTGCTAATATTATAACCATTGGTACATTGGTTTTGCTTATCTTCTTAATTGCATATAAGTAAAAAATGTTGTTTTCTTTTTTTAGAGTAACAACATATCCAAAACTAAATGATTCTTTATATAACTTAATAAATGCTTTACTAATATGTTCTTCTTTAACTCCTGTAATTTCAAATTTAATCGAATTTTGGTCTTGAGCAGCTATTTTTCCATCAAAGTATTTTGTTATTAAGCTTTCTATTGTGTCATTTATTTCATTTTTCATTTCTATCCCTTAATTTAGAACTGAGTTAAAATTTATATTTTTAGATTAAATTATAATTACGAGTTAGTCTGACCTCCTCCCCGCCCTGAAGGACAAGGGTTCCTTCAGGGTAGATCATAGGTTTGTGATTTACCGCCTTCATCTTCATCACTTCATAGCTAGTGGGTTTTACCCACCCCGCTCCATTTCAGGTAAACCAATGGATGGGCCTTCAACCCATTACCCCTATCCCTCACCGGCTTCTCCTCTCAGATCCAAGGGACTCAGGGATATGTTTTCAAAGTATAGGGACATACATATATACTTTGGCCTTGATTTAGGACTTCCCTACACCAGCTCTGTTGGTTAGGGTAGAGGCATACCTCATATTTCAGTGATGCATACCCCTTTGGCAACTCTCTTAATTTTAAGTTTTTAAATTTAAAAAAACTTTTTTCATTCCCGCCCTAAAGGGCGAAGCTTTCAGTTGTAATTAATAATTAAAAAAATTAATTATTACGATTACAAATCTTATATGTTTTAATTATTGCTATATTATTTTTGTTATTTGATAAAGCGAACGACAAACCTTACTCCCCATAAGTGGATTAGAACTTTAAATTCTGAAAAGATTAAATAAGGTTTCCTTTTGGAGGGGCATAAATAACTATATTCTAGTCTTAAAAAATGTGGAAGGATTCTTCATATTAATGATGAGTCATAAACAGAATATCTGACCTTTGTCTAATGTTGAAAATGGAACAAGTTAGCTTTTACCAACTAGCTATTAAATAATGAAAATGAAGGTGTAAACTGTAAATATATGAACCGCTAGAGAAGCTCTTTAGGAATATCAGGTGTGATTACTTTATAGAAGTTTTTAACTGTAGCATGTATTTACAGAAATCTTCTTTTAAAGAATTCTTATGTTCCATTATGGAATTGTTGCTAATGTTTAAAACATATTTAAGAAAGTCCTCTTCTTCGTAATGCAAAGAAGCAGGGATTATTAAGCTATATGGTTCTTCTATTTTAACATCTTTTAGCATGTAAAGAGAATCTCCAACAAATATGTTTTTTTCTCCTATGTGAATAATAATTCCAAGCATTTTTTCAAGCTTTTCATATAATTTTAGTTCTTTGTTTAGCTCTAAGATTTTTTCAATTCCTTCATCGGGACTTAACGTTTTCCCTTCATCATCTATATCAAATAATAAGAGTGTATGAGCATTTATACAGAGATTTGAATATAAATTGTATATGAGGCTGTAAGGTTTTAAATTTCTCCATGGGCCAGGTATAGTTAGAGTTTTCCCGAACTTATAATATTGCAGGCCTGATAAGGATTTTACCATGCAAATACCAGATACCCCATTTACTATATCAACTTCTATTTTTTTCTTTTTTGCGTCAATTAGCAGAGAGGCATGCGTAGTTGCTATTAATGGGTCACCAAGTACTACTATGCTTACTTTCTTCTCCTTTGCAATATCAATAATTTCATATGAATTGTCCTCTAGCATGCTTCTTTCAGCTAATATAACTTTCTTCTCCTTTGCAATATCGTTAACAATAGATATTATTTTGTTGGAATTAGGCATAGTATATTTATCAATAATAACTATGTCCGATGATTTTATGTATTCAATAGCCTTCAGAGTAAGATATTCATAATTTACTCCTACCAAATAAAGAGGCAATAATTTAGCACCTTGATATTATTATTTTTTACAATATTTCTCCAATTGTGTATCTAGCTTTGTAATCCATTCCATTAAACTACTGCACACTTCATTAGCCTCGTTTTGAAATCCTTGCTTTCTCATACTTTCTATTCCTCCTAAAATTATATAGTTAATCATATATGTATAGATGGAGATTTTGTTAATTAGCTGGTCTTTTAATAATAGCCATCCATTGGTAGTTAAGCCATAAACTATCTTCTTTCCACCTCTTACGCCTTCTTGTTCATAAGATTTAATTTCTATTAAACCTTCATTTAACATAGAATCTAACAATGGATATAATGTACCTGCTGCTGGCTTCCATTTACCATTGGTAATTTCTTCAATCTTTTTCATAATTTCATATCCATGACTTGGCTTTTCAGCTAAGATTCTAAGAACTAGCCATAATAGGCTCTCTCTGAATGCTTTTGCGCCTTTTAGTTGTGTTTCTTCATCTTCTTGCATTTTCATAGAAGTCTCCCTATATAATATAGTAAGGAGGAGTTTATATTGGTTTCTATTATATCATCTCTTTGTCTATTATTTTTTTAGTTAAAAATTTTAAAAACCTCAGTTCTGGTATCTTTCCTCATCGATCAGTAATACCAGCCTTCTTCATCGGCAATTTAGTAATGCGCAGAGGATTTCAAAAACTTTTCTTTTTAGCTTCCTTGAAAGATTATATTTATATTAGGTAATTTTATTGGATTAAATGGAATTCCGTTACCAGTGAAGAATTTATTAAACCACTCGTAAAAGTGGAGCCTTAAGTCATGGGCAAATGCGACTATACCTTCCAGTCCTGCTGTAAGTAAATTGCCTAATATGTATACTACAATTGCTGCTGCAAACATTGCTGGATTCTTTAGGCCTATAGGATCTATTACCATGTATAATATAGTAAATCCAACCATCAATCCTGAATGTGCAAGGCTTAAACCCATTATCCTCAGAAAGCTTATACTATTTCCTAAAACAAGTAGCATAGATTCGAATAAGCCAATGAATGATTCTATTGGGTTTAATCTGAATCCTTCACCAATCAATGCTCTATAAATCCCTTTTCCTAAAAGTATCCATATAAGTGAAATAATAGATCCATAGAAAACAAAAGACTCCATTGGCCCTCCTCTACCTAACCCAAATAGCGCTTGTTTTATTGTTGAGCCTGCTTCTGTAGCATTAAAGTATAGTAAGAAGGGTAGGCCCGCTGATAAAAATAATAAAAATAAAGGCATTTTTTCTCCGAACATATCTTCATAATCTCTCTTTAAATAACTGTTTGCTATTCCTAATAATGTACCAAATATTAGCATAAATGCACCTATCCAGAATGATACATCCATAGATAAGTAAAACAGCTTTTGCATTAATTGCTGAGATCCTCCTGATATTGATATATCGACTGGTGACTCTAATGGAGCTGATTGAAAGCCAAGACTCTTCCAAAATTCTCCCATATGTAAGGCTTCTGCTGGTAGGGGGCCAAATAATTCATTAGCCAAAAAACCTGTTACGATACTGACTGCACCTAATATAATTATTACTTTACCAATATCTCTATTTCTTGGTAATAGGAAAAATAAGGCAAATAGCAATACGAGAAGTCCATGACCTATATCAGGGAACATCAAGCCGAATATTATTGGCATTGTTATAGCCATGAATATAGTAGGTATTATCTCATTAGAGTTTGGAGTTCCATACATTTTTAATATTGACTCAAATGGCTTAAATATCTTAGGTATTTCCATTTTTGTAGGTACTTCTCTTTGACCTCTCTTTATTCCTAGGCTGTAAATTAAATATTTGTCATTCGTTACATTTTTTATTATGTTTCTTAATTTTTTTGAATCTTTAAGATCTACAAATCCATGGATGAAAGAGGTTGTATCAGAGGATGCGGTATTGTTAAGTATTTTAAATACTTCATTAATAACAATAATTTTTGTATAATAATCCTTTAAATCTTCATATTTTTCTTGTAATTTTTTTATTATTTTTTCAATTTCATTATTAATTTTGTTAATTTCATTATCAATTTCTTTATAAGCTTTTGATGGATTTCCAGAAAATTCGCTTGGAATAGATATTGCAGTAAACCCAAGCTTAACCAAATTACTATAGACTTTCTTCACATTTTCACTGTTTCCAGCTATTGCTACAACAAAGCTGTCTTCTTGAGATTTTTCGTATGCCATTATAATATTGTCAGATACTTTTTTAGCATATTCTATCATCTCTGCAGGTATTATACCTATTGTGAACGATATCATTTTTGATTCATGAGCCTTCCTAATATCTGTATCTAAGTATGAAATATATCCTATTAGTTTATTTAACTCAATCAATTCATTTAATTTGTTTCTCATTTCGTTCAGGTTTGCAATGTTTTTTTCAAATAGTACTTCCAGGTCTTTATTTAACTCAATCAATTCATTTAAAAAGTCAACCCAGTTAGATATTTTTAAGTTAATGCCAGATATAGTTTCAGGATTTTTGTTTATTGCCTTAAAGAATCCTTCGAGCATAGCCTTTTTTTCAGACGAAATTGCTGATGCTGATCTATAGATTCTCATAGAATATTTACTTAATTCTTTAGTAGGAGGTTCTATATGAAAAATTCCAGCTGTAGCTAAACTTGCAACTACTTTATCATATTGTGTATTTGGTACTGCGATTATTATTTCTTCAACCCTATTGGCAACCAGCAATTTAGACCCCTTTACAATAATAAAAAGGAATACAGGGTATTTTAAAACTTAAAGGTTTTTTATTATAAACAAATCCAATTTATAAATATCTAATATGAAATTAATTGTTTTTAAAGTTGAGGAAAACTAAAATTTGAACAGCTCGAAAATAATGTAGTTTTCATATTAATCGTTTCTTCTGTTTAAGTTTAAAAGCTAATTTTTGAACAAATATAGTGTAAGTGATTAAATTGAGTATGGAAGGAAAAATGTTCGTTATAGGAGATAGAGAAAGCGCTAATTTGTTCAAGTTAGCAGGTATACCTATAATAAATGCATATAATCAAAAAGAGGCAGAAGACGCTTTAAAGAAAGCAAAAGAAAAGGGAGCATCGCTTGTAGTTGTTTTAAAGCACGTAGTAAATGATGAAAATTCTCTTAGAATTTTAGCCAATTCATTAAATCTTACCCTATTGGTTTTACCAACAAAATGGTCAAAAGCTGAGCCCATAAATATTGATAAGCTGTTAGCTAAAGCATTAGGTATGGGGTAGGTAAAATATGGCTTTAACAGGCAATCCAAAAAAGGTCGCGGAAGAGATAACAGAAAAAAACTACTCGGAAACAAAGAAATTATTAGACGATGCATATTCGGCTTCTTTAAAGTTATTAAGCGAATCCTATCAAACTGCATTAAATGAATTTAAAAACAAATTAAATGAAAAGTCTCAAGAGTTTATAGAATCATTAAAAAGCGTAGAAGCAGGCCTCCAATTAGATGTAAGAAAGAAGGTTTCTGAAAAGAAAAATGCCTATATTGATGATGTTTTTAATCAGGCTATAAAGATGGTTAAAAATGGAAAAAAAGAGGAATGGTATATAAACTTTATGAAAAAAATTATATCTATTGTAGCGTCTGAAGCTGAAAATTATAATGGTTTGACAATATATTGCTCAGAAGAAGATAAGTATCTCGTTCAAAAAATAGTTTCTCAATATAAAAATATAGAAATTTCAAATGAAAGCGCTAAAATAATTGGAGGCATAATTGCAACAAATAAGGAAGGAACGATTAAATTGGACTTTAGTATTGATCAAATTATTAAAGAAAACGAAGTTTTTCTTAAAGGAATAGCATCTGAGAAATTATTTGGAGGGGAGTAAAAATGGTTGTTAAGGGTAGAATTAGTAGGATTACTGGTCCACTTGTAGTAGCTGAAAATATGACTGGAATACAAATGTATGAAATGGTTAAGGTAGGAGACGAAAGACTTATAGGAGAAGTAACAAGGATTAGAGGAGACGAAGCTTATATACAGGTTTATGAATCTACTACCGGCTTGAAGCCAGGAGAGATTGTAGAAGGCACAGGGTCTCCTCTTAGCGTTGAGTTAGGACCTGGTCTATTAGGTAACATATATGATGGCGTTCAAAGGCCATTACCGTTTATTGCAGAATTGTTAACAAAGACTTCTCCTAAGAGAAGTATTTTTGTAGAGAGAGGAATTGATGTAAGTTCTTTGCCGAGAGATAAAAAATGGCACTTTACTCCGGGAGAAATAAAAGTAGGAGATAAAGTCTCAGGGGGAGATCTCTTAGGATTAGTACAGGAAACCGAGTTAATATTGCATAAAGTTATGGTTCCTCCAAATGATTTTGGAGAAATAACATGGATCGCTCCAGAGGGAGACTATACTATAGTAGATCCAATAGCAGAATTAAAAAGTGATGGTAAGGTTAAAGAAATATATTTGTCCCAACGTTGGCCTGTGAGGTTCCCAAGACCTTATAATTTAAAATTGGACCCCTCAGAGCCTTTAATAACAGGGTTAAGGATTATAGATACATTATTCCCTATGGCCAAAGGAGGCACAGGTATGATACCTGGGGGGTTTGGTACAGGCAAAACTGTTACTATGCATGGATTGGCTCAATGGTCTTCTGCTAACGTAGTTTTATATATTGGTTGCGGAGAAAGAGGTAACGAAATGACAGAAGTTTTGGAAAGATTCCCGACATATAAAGATCCATGGACTGGGAAGCCATTAATGGAAAGGACTGTGTTGATAGCAAATACAAGTAATATGCCGGTAGCAGCTAGAGAAGCTAGCATATATGTAGGAATAACCATAGCAGAGTTTTATAGAGATATGGGTTATGACGTTCTTTTGGTTGCTGATTCAACAAGTAGATGGGCAGAAGCGTTGAGAGAAATAGCAGGTAGATTAGAAGAGATGCCAGCAGAAGAAGGTTATCCAAGCTATTTAGCATCTAGGCTTGCAGAGTTTTATGAAAGGGCTGGAAGAGTAAAAACTATTGGTTCTCCCAATAGGACAGGAAGCGTAACAGTAGTTGGTGCTGTAAGCCCTCCAGGAGGAGACTTTACAGAGCCTGTAACAACACATACAAGAAGATTCACTAGAGTATTTTGGGCACTTGACACAGCCCTAGCTTATAGCAGGCATTATCCAGCAATAAATTGGATCTTAAGTTATAGTGCATATGCAGACACTGTTTCAGAATGGTGGGCCAAAAATGTTGATCCAAAATGGAAAGATTATAGAGATGAGATTATGGATATCTTACTCAGAGAAAATGAGCTTCAAGAAATAGTAAGGCTAGTTGGTACAGAAAGCTTAGATGAAAGCGATAAATTAGTATTGGATGTAGCAAGAATGATAAGAGATGGATTTTTAAAACAGAACGCCTTTGATCCCATAGATACTTTTGCGTCCCCCAAGAAACAGTTTGAATTAATGAAACTGATCATAGATTATTATAGGAAAGCAAGTGATCTTGTTCATAGCGGAATTCAAGCATCTAAAGCCAAGGAGGCTTTGGGTAGGCTTTATGTTGATATAGTTAAGGCTAGGTTTAGCATACCAAACGATAAAATAGAGATGATAGAAGATTTAAGGAAACGTACCTTAGATTCTCTTGAAGGATTAAAGTCAAAAGAGGTGAAATCTGCATGAGTTCTTTATATGGTATAAGGGAATATTCAAAAATAGTTGAAATAAAGGGTCCATTGATCGTTGTAGAAGGGGTTAGTAAAGCATCTTATGATGAAATAGTAGAAATAGAGCTTTCAGATGGAAGGAGAAGAAGGGGTAGGGTTTTAGATGTATCTAAAAACATTGCAATAGTTCAAGTTTTTGAAGGTACAACTGGTATAACAACAACAGGGACTAGGGTAAGATTCTTAGGAAGACCATTAGAGCTTCCTGTATCAGAAGATATGTTAGGTAGGATTTTTAATGGACTTGGAGAACCCATAGATAATGGACCTGAAATAGTTGCTGAGGAAAAATACGATATAAATGGTTCTCCTATAAATCCTGCTGTTAGAGCTTATCCTGAAGACTTTATACAAACTGGTGTTAGTGCAATAGATGGAATGAATACATTAGTTAGAGGTCAAAAATTACCTATATTTAGTGGAAGCGGTTTGCCTCATAACATTTTAGCAGCACAGATTGCTAGGCAGGCAACAGTAAAAGGTGAAGGAGAAGAGTTTGGCGTAGTTTTTGCCGCGATAGGGATTAAGTATGACGATTACCTATTTTTTAGGAAATTCTTTGAAGAAACAGGAGCATTAAATAGAGTTGCCATGTTTGTAAACTTAGCCGATGAGCCTGCTATGATAAGGCTTGTAACTCCAAGAGTTGCTTTAACATTAGCAGAATATTTAGCATACGAAAAAGACCTTCACATATTGGTTATATTAACAGATATGACTAACTATGCTGAGGCTTTAAGAGAGATAAGTTCGTCAAGAGAGGAAGTTCCAGGAAGGCAAGGATATCCAGGCTACATGTATAGCGATTTAGCAAGTATCTATGAAAGAGCTGGAAGAGTTCATGGGAAAAAGGGTAGCATAACCCAGATACCAATATTAACAATGCCAAATGATGATATAACTCATCCAATACCAGACTTAACTGGTTATATAACAGAAGGCCAGATAGTTCTGAGCAGGGATTTATATAATAAAGGTATTTATCCGCCAATTAATGTATTGATGAGCCTCTCAAGGTTAATGAAGGAAGGAATAGGACCTGGAAAGACAAGGGACGACCATGCTCAGGTAAGCGATCAGCTATACGCATCATATAGCAGAGGGGTAGACCTTAGAAGTTTGGCAGCAGTTGTTGGCGAAGAAAGCTTAAGTGATACAGATAGAAAATTCCTTAAGTTTGCAGATTTGTTTGAGAAGAAATTTTTATCCCAAGGTATTAGGGAAAATAGAAGTATAGAGAATACTTTAGATTTGGCTTGGAATATATTATCTGAAATACCAGAAGAGGAACTTACTAATATAAAAGAGGAAATGATTAAGAAATATCATCCAAAATATAAGAAATAATTAATCAGATACCAACTTAATCCTTTTTTCTCTAAATATAACTTTTAATAAAATCATTGGATTTTTTGCTATCTAACTATAGTTCTTATTTTGCTTCTTCTTGTTGTTTCGAGGGCAACATGATTTAAACTTTGCTTTTTTGAAATAATTAACAGCTGCTAAGGGGGTATGTATTACTGAAATATGAGATATACCTTAGCCTAATGGTATTGCTGATGAGAACATAAACTTCTGGTTAACTATTAAAAGATGATTAATGGGAGCTGACTTTACTGTTTTAATACTAGGGGTATAATAGAGTAGCACCCATAAGAGGTATAACATTCCAGACCTTAGGGAATTCTTTAGGGCAGGAATGAGGTCAGTATCCCTAATTTATAGCCTTTATTAAGAATTTTTCTATATATTCTTTGATCTTTATTATATTATTTATCTTTCTGCACTTGAGATTCCATCCTTACGGATGAGAAGTTAAGCATAAATATATTTCAAACATAAAATGTTTTGTTATGTTCCCTTAAGCAAAATAAATACAGCTATAAACATAGCCCAAGCCTTAACGAGAGGTATGGATCATAGTATGTAAACAACTTGAATGAATCTTTTTCGTGAAGGGACTGGAAACTCCAAAGCTCTGTTAATAAGAGCGGAGTTGTTTACGATCCTGGTCGAAATAATAAACTTCCGCTTATTTTTATCTTTTTTAACTCTCTCTTATATAAAATTTTTAATAAATTGTGTCTCAGAGCCTAGATTAGTTCATAGATCACTGCTTTTAACCTTCATCATCGACATATTTTATAGCATATAAAGAAGTTAAAAACCTTATAAAAATAATATTAATTTATAAAGTCAAGGTTTGCTAATTACTCTATTTTAATGAAAAACAATATTCTATCAGCCAGGATAAATTTCACCTAATTTAGCTGCATTGGATAATACTTCATCTGTATTTTCTGAATGAAGCCAAACTCCTTTGGTAATTTTAACTGCTTTATCTATATATTCTCTAACCTTTTTGGGTATTTGACCCAGAGTAAGCATATCCAATTCTATTTCTGCCATTGAAAGCAAAGAAGCTGAAATATCAAGGCTTACGCCTTCATTAAACCCAGCATCTGTTATTAGTATGATTCTTTTATGATATCCAGGATTTACTGCCTTTAATATTAAATATGCATCTTTTATTATCTCACTAGGTGCAGTTACTTTTCCCATAATTCCTATTTTTGATATAGCTTGCTCTATTAATTCTAGTCTGTCAGTTAAATCTGTTAGGGGGAAAGAGTATTTATAAAATATAGCTAAAGAAATTAATGTTGGGATATTTCTACTAATTAAACTTCTTGCTATAATTGAGGCCGCTCTTTTGGCATTTTCAATCCTATTTGGCTTATAATCTTTTCTATTCATACTTATACTTGTGTCAATACCTATTATTACAGCCTCTCCAATAAACTTCAATTTATACTCATCCCAAAATAATGTCTTAATATAACTTTGTAAGTAATAGGCATTTTACCGCCTATTATTTATATTAATTTAAAATAATTTAAGCTTTTCCCACTATTATAAAAAAAGCTCTGGGGGGATCATTAAAGGTATAGTTCCCATTTTTGCTACTATTTCATTAAATTGTCTATCATCTATTATATTAGCTTTTTTTGCGTATAGAAAAAGGGAAAGTGTTGGTACACTCATTATTCCTTTGCTTTTGGCAGTTTGTCTTGTTCTAATATCGTCAGATACAAATATAGCATTTTCTTTTTTTGATATGCTTATTGCCTCAGCTTCTTGTAAAGTAATACCGTTCTTTCTGGCAAATTCGACTAATGGGTTTTTCGTTTGTACTACTTCATAGTTACTAAGATAAACTAGTGACCCTCTAATTTTTGAATATCTCATTATTAATGATCTAATTGAGTTATTTGTTTCCTTTCCTATAAGAAGCCTTTTATTAAGCTTTTTAACAATATCTATTTTATCTAATTCTAATATTGAATATGTAGATGACAGATCAAAAACTAACGAATCTTTCTTATAAAATTCTTCTATATTTTCATTAATTTCATTAGAATTAATAACTCCTATTTCTGGAGGAGTGTTTTTCTTTAGAAAGTACCATATGATTTCTTCAATGCCCAATCCACTTATTTCTGTTGCGAGTTGAAAGCTGATTTTACCCTCTTTGTATGCCCTAAAAGCTATTTCTTTCATGTCAAAGCTATCAATAAACCTTCTAATAGCTTCTCTAACAGCTTCTGTTTTATTTGCATATATACCTGCTTTAACTAGTGCATCTAATGCGTTTTCGCTATACCCGCTTATTTCTATGTTTGTAACCATTAAAATTACCCACTTCTCACATAATTTAATTATGATTACCCTTTATTAATTTTTATAGATTTAAAATAAATTATTTTGCAATGCGGATTGAATTAGACTTATTCCTTTCTCAATTCTGTTTGGTGTTTCAGCTACAAATGATAATCTTAAAGAAGAGAGGTATTTTTCACTAAAATAGCTTCCAGGTACGGATGCTACTTGGTATTTTTCTAGTAGTTGAGTTGAAAATTCTTCACCATTAACTTTGTATTCTTCTAAATTTATAAATAAGAACATAGAACCCTTTGGTATAGTGAACTTAGCTTTTGGTATTTTTTCTCTAACGACTTTTATCATTATATCTCTTCTTTTCTTATATTCATTTACAACATATTTGATATATTTTAATCTTATGTCTGATTTTAAATACCTTGCAACCATATGTTGTGCAAAAGACGGAGGGCAATAAACCATCTCTTCATTTACTAATTTTATTTTATCTATAATACTCTTTGGCCCATAAACATAACCAAGTCTCCAGCCAGGTATTGATGGGTCTTTTGAAAAGGTGTTTATAGATATCACATTTTCTGGCGCATATTTATATAAAAATTCATGTTCTCCTTCATATATTAAAGTTTTATAAGCCTCATCGTTAACAATCCACAGATCGTTATCAATAGCTATTTCCCCTAATGCTTTAGCTATTTTATGATCTATAATTCTACCTGTCGGATTGTCTGGAGAAACCATAACAATTGCCTTAGTTTTCTTTGTTATAACGTTTGATAGTTCATCTATGTTAGGTTGATAGTCATTTTCCCAGCTTACGTAATGCCTAATAATTTTGGCTCCATTGTAGTTAAGCAATGGTTTGTATCCAAAATAGGTAGGATCAAATAATATAACCTCGTCTCCAGGTTCAATTATTGTTGCAAGTGTAGAAAACATAGCTGCTTGCCCTCCAGCTGTAATAACTATATTTGATGGGTCTACATCTATTGAGCCTAATAACTTCAAATCATTAGATACAGCCTCTCTTAGCTCTAATATACCTTGGCTTGGAGTATATCCATATAAGTTCATTGATTCTTCCTTAAGCATTTCTCCCATGATTTCTCTAATTTCAATAGGCGGCGGAATACTTGGTTGGCCAGCTGAAAACACAATTATATCTTTGTTTTCTTTTTTAAGTCTTTCTCTTATTGAGTCTATCTTTCTTGTTGGAGATTCTTTTAAGAAATCCACTTTGTTATTTATATTACGCACATATACCACCTCAAAAATAAAAGTATAAAATCCCAATATAAATTTTTTGTAGTATTAAAAAATAAAATTATGCGGGGGGTGGGGTTTGAACCCACGCAGGCCTACGCCAACGGGCCCTCAACCCGTCCCCTTTGGCCAGGCTCGGGCACCCCCGCGCATTTATTTTATATGATTTTTTAGAATTTAAAGCTGATTTACAATATTCTGACCTCCTCCCGCTCTAAAGGACGAGGCTTTCTGTTGTAAAATATAATTAAATTTAACTATTAAAGCCTTGATAAAGCGAACAACAAACCCCTTCTAGGGGCGGGGTAAAGTTTTTTAAATCAAAAATACTATTTCTATTTGAGATGCTCTCCAGATGCCTTCGTCTGGTCAACCCTTAAAACATGAGGAGCGGGAGCCGATTTCTCCCGCAATACCAGATGAAGGCATCTACGAAGTTAATTATACAAATAAGAGAACAAATGTTGTTCGTCTTCTTCTTAATGGTTTTCAGAAAAGGAAGCTCAGAAGGCTATCTAATATATCAGCAAAGCTCTTCAATGAGTTGAACTATGAGAGGAGACAACAGTTCTTCCATGAAAAGAAAGTGGACTTCAATACAACGTGGAACAAATACTACAAAAAATATAAGGAAGAGCTAAAAGCTAATGCTCAAGCAATAATGCAGAAGAATAATGAAGCTTGTTCATCTTTCTTTTCTTTAATAAAGAAAAAAAGAAAACAACAAAATTATATTAAGCATATAAAACCACCAGGATATTGGATTGATAAAGATACTAAGAAGAGAAAGCTTTTACTTGTTATTAGACAAGATAGATATGTTATAAATGAACAAAACTGCAAGTTAATACTAAAGGACTTCAACCTAGAAATAGATTTTGCTGGTAGACTTAGATGGTATGGTAAACAAGGTAGATTGGAGATATACTATGATGAAACAAGAAATGCTTGGTATGCCTCAATACCTGTTGAAGTAGGTGTTGAGAAAACTAAAACGGGAAAGGAGAGCAAATATATTATTTATGGTGAAAGGAAAAATATTAGAGTTGAATTGCCTAAAGGAAATAAAGTGGCTTCAATTGACTTAGGCATAAATAATTTAGCAAGCGTAGTGTTAAACGATGGCACTTGGTTTCTTTACAAAGGTATTAGGACTAAGGAGGACTATTTTTATTTAGAGAATAAGATAGAGCAAGTACAATCCTTAGCAGATAAGACGAAAAACATTGGCGAATATGAAGCATATGATGAATTATTAAAAGAGAGGAAAAGGCTTTTTAAGAAATTAACCAAAAGGCTTCTTCACTTGTATAGAAACTTTGCGTCTCATCTAATGAAGAAGTTACATGAATTAGGTGTTTCAACCATTTATTTAGGTTACCCATTTAATATTGCACAAGATAAAGGCAACAAATTTACGGTAAACATGTGGTCTTACCGTAAATTAATTAATGCAATTGAACTTAAAGCACAAGAATATAGCATTAAAGTATATGAAGTTATAGAATATAATACGTCCAGATACTGTGCTTATCATAACTTAGAAGTTAAGAGAAATCCTAGAGGAGTCATTAATTGTC
>NZ_JAWDMQ010000034.1:0-14458 GCF_046536515.1 Caldisphaera sp.
CCGTTGGGGTCGAAGGAGTCCCATGACCCACCTACCACAAGTGGGTGGTTGAGGGCTAAGTCCCTACACTTGATCATGATTGAAGATAAAATGATTGAAATGAAAGTGTAGGAACAAACGGAAAGTTATAAATGTAGATTGGAATAGTGCAATAAATAATCTACATATCCCAGAATTCCATGGATATAGGAGGAAAGAGCAACTCCTAGGGGTAATTGGTTGAAGGCCCAGCAGTGATCTACCAATGGACAAATAAAGCGTGAGGGTGAAAAACCTTTACTTACCAGCTATGAAGAGATGAAAATTGTAAACCACAAACTTATGATCCGCCCTGAAGGAACCCTCGCCCTCTAGGGCGGGAAGAAGGTCAACTTAAAAACTAGAATATACTATCTTTTATTTTTTGTAAAGATTCTTTAATATAATCATTATTACATTTTTCCATAACCAGACTTATGTTTTTCTCTATTATTTTATCATTAATTGTTACAAAAGACGAGGCAAAATCCATCTTTATAGCACTTTTGCACGAAATAAATTTTAAAACCTTCTTCAAGTTAGAGCAATCAATATCATAAAAATCTAGTGAACCACAGATATTATTATCATTTATAAAATTTAATTTAATCTTTAACAAATAACTATAGATCAATTTTGCTTTAAATTCTAAATCATTTTGATTATATGAATTTGATACTAGTGGAATTAATTCTCCCACATTTGATACACCTATACAAATTTATTAAAGTGGAACAACTATTTAAATTTTTCTTCATAGATTTTTAATACATAGAAAAATAATAACTAAGAATATTAATTATAAATATTTAAAAACATATAAGAATCCATTAATACATATTAATTCAGGTGATATTGTTGATAAAACTTAAAATGCCTCCAAAAATAAAAATTTTGGAAGCAGCGGGCGCGATTGCTGATAATAGGATAACTATTGAAAAGGCTAATGATGATTTAATCTTAGCTAAAGTTATAAGCAGCGAAAAAGACAAGACTTATAGAGTTATCATTAAAAAGGCTAATGATGATTTAATTGTTTATAGTGATGATAATGGTACAAAGTTAAAAGGATACGTTGGATATCCTATAATATCTGTTATGATGTTGACAGGCTTACTAAATAGGGATCAAAGCGTTGAAGAAGCTCTTAAAGATATAGAGTGGCGTAAGTTAAATGAGACATATAAAAAATACTATGTTGTTGAAGAAATTGTGTTAAAAAAAGCCGAACCAAAGCTTCCTAGATCTTACATACTAGAGTTTAGAAATAATATTATAAATGAACTAGAAAAAATTAATGTTTTCTATGATGAAACCATCTCTTCTACATAAAATTATGCGTAAATTGTAAAACCATAATTTTTAATCTCTCTAGGTCTTATTAAATCTAATCCTATATGATTATGATATGCATCAGGTGCCCCACTCATCGGCTCTAATGCTATAGCATCCTTAATGCCTGTATAGATTTGGAAATATGGCATATTAATTGTTTTTATAATAATGCTCGAGTATTCAGAATCCAACTTAACTTGATTTCCTATATAAAAACAATCATCATATTCTCTATTTATTTCAAGCTCGTAATCTATTATTTCGCCTGTTGGAATTTTATTTATACTGATACATTTTTTTACATGAGTTGGGCTAATTTTCCAATGGTTTCTTATAATAAAATAAGGATGCGCTCCAACAGTTAATGGGGCAATAGTATCACCTAAATTTTGTATAATAAATTTTGTATCAAAACTGTCCTTATTTATACTATATGTAATGTTTATGTTTAATTCTGATGGATATCCATCATCTTTAAGATTATAGGATAAAGTTACTACATCGTCTTTTTTATCAACAATCTGAAATCTTTTATCTAATATCAAACCATGTATAGCATTACCTTCATTATTTTTATTAAGATAATATTTTTTCCCGTTAAATTCATATTCTCCTCCTCTAATTCTATTAGCAAAAGGAATTAAAATGGCCATACCACTATGAGTGGGATTATTTATATTTCCATGTAATAAAATATCTTTATTATTTATAATTATTTTTTCAACATATGCCCCTATTTCATTAATGCTTACTTCCGAAGCAAAATTTCCTATTTTTATCATTTTAAGCACCAGTTAAAATATATAAGAATAAATTTAAGTAGTTAATGTGCAATATTAGCATGATGAAATATGACGTACTTTAAGTTAGAAAAAGAATTTAAAGCTAATCCAGAAAAAATTTGGAAAATAATATCCGACATATCAAGTATACCAAAATATTGGCACGGCCATAAAGAGATAAAGATAATTAAAAAAGATGAAAAATATATTGAAGCCTATGTAAATTTTGTTTTTCCATCAACAGCAAAAGTAAGATATGAAATAAACGATAAACAAAAAGAAGTAATAGCCTATTATATAGATGGTCCTTTTAGAGGAATTTCAAAAATAAGGATAGATAATAATAAATTAATCGATGAGTGGGATATAAAGTTTAATGGTCTATTCAAATTAATATCTCCTTGGGAAATACATCATTTTAAGAAAGGAAGCGAAGATGCATTAAACAGAATTTTGAATGATATTTGAAATAAATTAAAAATTTTAATACATATATTTTTGCAAAATCTGACCTTTTCCCCGCCCTGAAGGGCGAGTTTCCTGAGGTCTCAAGGGTTACACCCCTTTTACGGGTATTACTCTATTATCCCCAACAAGATATTGCGGGAGAAATCGGCTCTTGCTTATCATGTTTTAAGATTTGATAGGCCTGGATTCATTTTTTACTATTTTCAGAAAAAATATTTAAGTTTTACCCCATCCTGAAGAGCGAGGTTTGCCGTTCATTTTATCATTATAGGTTTAATCGCTGAATTATTTTCGCTTATAATATTAATTTACTCATTAACATTAATAAATAAAATAATTGAAAACTTGTTTATGGGATATATGATAATAGGTTTTTACGCTGAAATTGTGGATAGCATAAAACAAAACCATAATCATTGAATTTTCTTAACTATCGCATCAGTAATATTTATCCATTTAACCTGATAACCTAAATAATCTAAAACTTCTGTTATCCATTCACCGTATTTATTGACCAATTCAGAAATTCTTTTATTATTAAAGTTTTCCTTTTTAAGTTCTTCTAAAAATTCATTCTTAATTAAATAGTTCTTTAGCTTTGTATATCCTGTTATAAAGTTTCCTTCTTTAATACTTTCTCTAGGTACATTAAATTTTTTAGATATATAATCATAGGAAATTACATTTTCCTTTACATAAATATCTTTATTATCATTAATTTTTATTTTATCTATCATATTATTATAAATTTTATTTATTAAATAATAAACAGCCGCAATATTAATTGTTTTTTTAAACTTTATTACATTTTCACTATTAAAATCATCATAACCTAAAGATTCGTCGATAATAAGAATTAGAGGCAACTTTATTTCTCTAACCTTTTCTGATTTCCTTCGCAAATATTCTTTTGTCCAAAAACCAACTATTTCAACGTATATGTTAATATTATTTTTCGATAACATAAAATCAGGGATAAATACTGCATTGTTTACTATTAAAGGTTGAGGTTCTCTTATTATTTCCCAATCTTTGGCAATAATTTTCATTTTAGAATAGAAATCTTTTTCTATACTACTATCAAAGGTTACTTCTTTTTGAATTCCTTCTAAAGGAAATTCAGCATCATCATTTTTTGTATCTAATATATAAGTCCTATTATATTTTCCAACAAATTCTGCTTTAATTTTCCAGACCCTGTTTGAAACTATTTGAGGTAATAGCATAGAAATCGACCTACCATATCTTTCTGTTAACCTTAGCATTGAAGCTGGACCATAAAACTCTATCCTAAACGGGTCATTATATGCATCATACATTAAACCTAATCTTTTTGCAGTAAACAGCAATTCTTTCCATTTATCACTTATATAAACATCAACTTTTAAAGTTTTCATTAATGCTGTCTGAAGTAATTCAAAGTTATATTCCCTTATTATATTATCTGGATCTAATTTGGGTACTTTTTTTATTACCATTTCTTCTTCTAAATCAGCAAAAATATATTTTAATGGATCTACACCTATTTCTTCTTTAACCTTTTTTAAAATTTTCTCTTTCTCTAAATCATCTACAATAGGTCCATAAGAATAAACCCTACTTCTAATGATTCTAGGATCTATCGGAGATTTATTTTCTATAATTGATTTTCTAAGCAATAATATCGATAATCCTTCAACTAGTTTTGGATCATAAGCTTTTCTTAGATATTTTATTTCGTTTTTGAATTCTCCTATTGATAAATTTTCCTTCAATAATGAGGCTATTTCTTCTATTAAGTCTTTTTCATTATGTCCTATGTATTCAATGTATACTTTATCCTTTCTGTATTTGACCCTTAATAAATCATTACTAAACATCTTTTCTTCTCCTCAAGCTAAGGCTATAATCAGATGTTCCTTTTGTAACTATTTCAATAAGTTTGGCTTTTTTGCCATCTTTAATTCTAAGAATTCTTCCTAGCCTTTGTATAAATTGCCTTCTAGTTCCATAGCCTCCTACTATTATTGCAATAGATGCATCAGGAACATCAACCCCCTCATCAAAGACATTCGACGCAACAATTACTTTATATTTACCGTTTCTAAAATTATCCATAATTTCTTTCCTTTCATCTTTTGGCGTTTTATATGTAACAACAGGAATCAAAAATTCTTTTGATATTTTGTAAGCCATAGTTGTTTCTCTTGTAAAAATAATAATTTTGCTATCTTTGTAAGTTTTTAATAATTCTCTTAGCTTTTTTATTTTAGAATTTGAATTTATAGCAATATTAGTTGATTCATACCAAAGTTGAAGTGCCTCTCTAGCTTCTTTATTTTTACCTGCGTAATATAGAAACCTTTTGAAGTCGTTAATGCCTTTTAATTCTATGTTTAATTTAGTTAAAATATTCTTCATCCTTTTTCTCATCTCTTTATACCTTACTTCTTCATCTTCTTCTAAGTTAACATAAATTCTTTCAACATCATATTCAGCTAAATATTTTCCTGCTAAGGTCTCAGGACTTATTCTATATATAACTGGTCCCACCAAATCAAACAAAAATGTATGTCTACCATCTTCCCTTTCTGGAGTTGCAGTTAAACCCATTCTATAAGGAGCTGGACTTAGCTGGGCAATTTCCATATATCCTTCAGAGGGTAAATGATGGACTTCATCAAATATTAAAAATAAAAATTTGTTTCCTAATTCATCGATTTTAGAATATGCACTGTCATATGTGGTAACGGTAATTCCATGTATTTCATCATATCCTCCACCAATCCTACCTGGGGTAGCACCAAGTTCCTTAATAACAGCCCTGTACCATTGATCAAGTAAATCTATTGTCGGCACTACAATTAATGAAGATAATCTTAAATGAGATATTGCTTTTAATGCTATATGAGTCTTACCAGCACCAGTTGGCAATACAATTATTCCTCTTTTAACCTTTAACCATGAGCTCAAAGCTTTTTCTTGATAAGTTCTTAGCTTTATCTTATCATTAATTATTGGAAAAGGAAGAGAATCGAAAACATTCTCTTTAACACCTATGCCTGACTCCCTAAAATATTCAACTATTTCCTTATATTTATAAGCTAGCGATATGTACTTCTTAATTTTTTCATCGTACTTCATTTGAGGTGCATAAGTGTCTGAAACTATCAATCCTTTATAATAGCTTAATCTAACCATATTTACTCCTACAATTATTATATCTTATTTTACCTTAATAAATTCTAATATGCATAAAAATAAAGCTTATTCTTAAGGTTGAAAATAAAGGTAGTAAACTAAGACCCTTACATCAAAACACTATTGCTTTAAAACAAGAATTTCCCCCTCTCAAAGCATCATCGATTTAATTTATATAGAAAGCCTCATTAACTTAATATTCTGCAACACCTATATGAAAGAAAAATTACAAATGAAAGCCTCGCCCTTTAGGGCGGAGAGGAGGTCAGCTAATAATTCATATAAGTTCTTTTATAAATATTAATAAATCATAAACGTTACCTATTAATTAGAAGGGGTTAATTTTGAATACTGAAGAAAGGAAACTTGAGCACATTGAAATAGTAATCAATGAAAATGTACAATCAAAAGAAAGCAATTTATTGGACTTCGTTAGATTTATTCATAATCCATTACCTGAGAATAACTTAGATTCTATAGACCTAAGCAAAGATTTCTGTGATTATATTATAGATGCACCTCTTGTAATAACAGGAATAACTGGAGGCCATCCCGAGGCAGAAAAGATAAACGATAGTATTTCAAGAGTAGTAAGCAAGTTCAATATTGCAATGGGAGTTGGAAGCCAAAGAGCTGCCATAGAAAACCCAAAATTAATTCATTCTTTTAGAATAGTTAGAGAAAATGCACCTCAAGCTTTTCTGATTGCCAATATAGGAGTAGCGCAGCTAAATAAGGGCTACGGTATAAACGAGATAGAGAAGGCAATAGATATGATCAAGGCTAATGCTATTGCCATTCATGTAAATCCAGGACAAGAGGCTTATCAAGATGAAGGAGATACAAATTTTTCAAATCTAATTTCTAAGATTGAAGAAATCAATGATAAAATAAGTGTACCAATTATAATAAAAGAGGTTGGGAATGGACTAAACATGGAACTTGTTAAAACACTGAGATCTATTGGTATAAAGTGCTTTGATGTTGCAGGACTAGGAGGTACCAATTGGATAAAGACAGAAAGTATAAGATCTAGAAGAAAAAATGGATATCCTTTAAAAGATCCTGGAAAATTAGCTGATTTTTGGGGAAATCCAACAGCCTTAAGTATTGTAGAGGCTAGATCTGGCGCCATGGATTCTTATATTATAGGAAGTGGTGGAATTAGAGATGGCTTGGATGCAGCAAAAGCAATAGCTTTAGGTTCAGATGTAGCAGGAATGGCCTTTCCTATTTTAAAAATTTTAAAATTAGAAGGTGAAAAAGGATTGGAAAACTACATAAAGAAAACAATATACCAACTAAAAACAGCTATATTTCTATCTGGAGGTACGAATGTTTATTCGTTATGGAAATCACAAGTAACAATATGGGGAAGGCTAAAAGATGAACTTTTAATTAGGGGAATAGAACCAAATGAATATTTGAATAAGCGATTACAGACATTACTATGGAGGAAGAAAAATCATGGTATATGAAACTTTAAAGAAAGTTGGAGAAAAATATGCATTACTTATAGATTCATATATTTCTGACATATTAAGGGGGGAACCTGAAGATCTTTATAAAGCAGCTATGCACTTGATTAAGGCCGGCGGAAAAAGATTAAGACCTATGATAACACTTGCGTCATCAAGAGCCCTCGGTGGTGCATCTTCGGAAGCAAAAGCCGTTTATTATGCTGCAGCAGTAGAAATACTTCATAATTTTAGTTTAGTCCATGACGATATAATGGATAATGATGATTTCAGAAGGGGTATACCTACAGTACATAAAGTATATGGAGTTAATTTGGCTATTTTAGCTGGAGATCTAATGTTTTCTTATGCCTTCTTAACGCCTTATCTAGCTATTAAAGCAGGAGCTGATAATAACGAAATTGCGAAGGCTGTTGAAGTTATAGGAGAGGGTTCAAGAAAAATTGCAGAGGGTCAAGGATATGATATTATGTTTGAAAAAACATGGGATGTTGATGAGAAAGATTACTTGAAAATGATTTACCTAAAAACTGGCGCTTTAATAGAAGCTTCTTCAAAACTAGGTGGAATTGCTTCAAATTCAGATGATGAAATTGTAGAACTTCTAGGGGAATTCGGAAGATTTGTGGGACTTGCATTTCAAATAAGAGACGATATATTAGGGGTGTTTGGAGATCCAGCGAAAACAGGGAAACCAATATTTAATGATTTAAAAAGAGGTAAGAAAACGATTTTAGTATTGTATGCATCTAAAAGAAAAGAAGAATGGAAAAAATTCTTTATTAAACTTTTTTCAGGTAATCAATCTGATGAAAACATCAAAGAGGCTGTGGATATAATTAAAGAATCTGGGTCATTAAATTATGCAGAAGAGCTTGCTAAAAATTACTACAACAATGCTATAGATAAGCTAGATTCTATTGAGAAAAACGGGATAGTAAAAGATGAAGAATCTTTTAAATCTCTTAGAGAACTTGCTGAATTTTCAATAAATAGAGACAAATAGGGGAATAGAGTTGAGTGAAGACTTAGAAAGCATAGCCTGGAAATACACTTTATTAAATGCATTTGAGCATGGAGGAAAGGCTCAAACAAATAGCGTAATGTCTATGATATTAGGAGAGAGAAGCGATCTTAGACAAAAAGCTAAAGAAATTTATAAAATAGTGAACAATTTCGTTGAAAAAGTTAATGCAATGAGTTTGGAAGATCAAAAAAAGGAAATAGAAAGGCTTGGCATAAAAATAGAATATAAAAAAGAAGGAAAAGAAGAAGGAAAAACTCTTCCTCCATTGCCAAACGCTGAGATTGGCAAAGTTGTAACTAGGTTTGCACCTAATCCAGACTTTGTTATACATATAGGAAATGCGAGGCCAGCAATATTAAGCTATGAATATTCAAAAATGTACAAAGGAAAAATGATCTTGAGATTTGAAGATACGGATCCCAGAACAAAAACTCCTATAAAAGAAGCTTATAATCTAATAAGAGAAGATTTAAAATGGCTCGGAGTAATCCCTAATGAAGAATATATACAAAGTTTAAGAATGAACCTATTTTATGATACTGCAAAGGAAATTATAATGAATGGCTGTGCATATGTTGATAAAAGTGGTGATAAAGGCAAGAAATTATTATCTATGCAGATTGAGCCCCCTGATAGAAATACTTCGCCAGAAAGAAACTTAGATGAATTTGAAAAAATGATAAACAATTATTATAATGAAGGAGAGGCCGTACTAAGAATAAAAACTGATGTTAACCATCCTAACCCCAGTATTAGAGATTGGATTGCTTTTAGAATTATAGATACTTCATCTCATCCTCATCCAATTGTAGGAGATAAATACGTTACATGGCCTACATATAATTTTGCAGTAAGTGTTGATGATCATTTATTGGGTATAACTCATGTATTAAGAGGTAAGGAACATGAACTTAACACCATGAAGCAGGAATATATATATAAATGTCTAAAATGGAAGATGCCAGTTTATATTCACTTTGGCAGATTAAAGCTAGAAGGATTTATAATGAGCAAAAGCTATATCAGAAAAATTATGTCAGAAAATCCAAAAGAATTCTTGGGCTATGATGATCCAAGGTTTGGTACAATATCAGGATTAAAGAGAAGAGGTATTTTACCTGAATCAATAAGAGAAGTTATTTTAGAAGTTGGTATAAAAAGTGGAGATGCTAAATTAAGCTGGATTAATTTGGCATCAGTTAATAGAAAGAAATTAGATCCTATAGCAGATAGGCTTATGTTTGTGGAAAATCCAGCAAAGTTAAGTATTGAACAACCTACATGCTTTAACGCCGAATTGCCATTACATCCTGATACGCCTAACAGAAAAAGATCTATAAGCGTTTGTAATGGTGATGAGATACTTATAGACGAGAAAGATATAAACCTAAAGAAATTCAGACTTATGGAATTAGGTAATTATGAATACAAAGATGGGAAACTGAAGTTTATTAGCAAAGACATAAAGTATGCAAGAAAGGAAAAACTTCAAATAATACAATGGGTTCCATATAAAGAATCTAAAGAAATTTTAATTAGAGAACCTTACGGACTTCAGTTTAAAGACCATAAAGGATTTGTGGAAAATTACATTAACAATTATAATAAAGGTGCTAGACTTCAATTTTTAAGATTTGGTTTCATAATAATAGATAATATTGATCCTTTAACAGGGTTTTTAACTCATAAATAATCTTTGCAATTAAAGCTTAAAACAATCTATATACTAGATATATTTTAGGAGGAAAAATTTGATAATTGTCTATGGGAATCAAGTAATATATCTTAATATCAATGCAATATTATACGTAATTAGCGGAATTATTGCTTTATCCATTAGCTTCGTTTCATATAAATATAATAAAATTATTAAGGAAAATGTCTTAAATTATATCAGTTTGGGATTCGCATTATTAGGTTTGGGACTGATTATACAAGGTTCATTAATGATATTATTATCCTTTAATATAGCAAGGATATCCGAAGATTTAAGAGCAACATATATTTCTTCCTTAGTTTATTTGTTTTTACAATTAATAGCATATACTATAATTACTATAGGATACACTAAAGAAGCTTATTGGAGCAGTTCAGAATTATTTTTACTTACAATCATTTTAACGAAAAAGAGGGAGTACTTTTTATTAGGCGCATACATATTTGATGCTGTTCAAATAATATTAATATTTTTATTGGGACTTATAGTTTTTACAGGTTATTTAATTCATATAAGAAATAAAAATACCTTCTCATTACTTGTATTAATAGCCTTCTCATTAATGTTAATTTCTCATATAACTTACCTATTTTCATCTCTATCATTTTCAGTAAACTATTATTTTGTGGCAAACATAATACAGTTCTTTGGATTTCTTTCGCTATTAATATTTTTAATAAGGAGTGGTCATATTGGTAGAACAAAAGAAAAATAGATCAAGAGTAAAGATATATTTAGACATATTAGAAACTATAGAGAGAGAAGATAAGGCAAGATTAACTAGAATTATGTATAATGCAAATATACCCTACGATAGATTGTTAAAATATATCGATGAATTAAAACAAAAAGATATTATAAACGAAGTAAATGATGGAGATAACAGATACTATATCTTAACAGACAAAGGAAAAGAGTTTGTAAAAGAACTTAAAAAAATTGATTCCTTTTTAAGAGGATTTGGCTTGAGCTTATAGACAAACTGTCTATACACCTTGTACTTATCCGTTTATATTTATAATAATTTACAAAAATTTTGGGGGAAAAATTGAAAGGGCCAATAATAATATTTGGTGCCGACGGCTATATTGGATGGCCATTATCAATACATTTAGGGGTAAAATATGATATACCAATCATAATGGCCGATAATTTTTCAACAAGGACATTAGTTAAATCAGTAAAATCAGATTCGCTGACACCAATAAAGTCTATGTCTGAAAGAATAGCGGCATATAAGGAAACTTTTGGAAAAGATAACCTAATATTTGAACCTGTTGATGCAAGAGATCCTGAACAGGTCGATCAATTAATTTCAAAATATAAGCCTGAGGCAGTAGTACATCTTGCACAACAAAGGAGCGCTCCTTTTAGCATGATAGATCAAGAACACGTATTATATACTGAGATTAATAATGTGATTTCAAACATAAATATAATGTTTTCATTAATAAGGCATTCTCCAGGAGCTCATTTATTGAAAATGGGTTCTATGGGAGAATATGGAACCCCTAACATAGAAATTACAGAAGGGAATATAGAAATAGAACATAAAGGTAGAAAAACAAACGTTATATTTCCAAGGTTTGGGCAAAGTTTCTACCATTTAACAAAAATTTTCGATACATATAATTTACTTTTAACTAACAAACTTCATGGAATTAAAGCAACTGATGTTATGCAAGGAGTGGTATATGGAACAAAAGTAGATGAAATAGTCAACGAATCCCTAGAAACGAGGTTTGATTTTGATTCTAATTGGGGAACTGTAATAAATAAGTATGTAGTTCAAGCTGTGATTTTAAATGAATTACTAATTTATGGAAAAGGAAAACAGACGAGAGGTTTCTTATCATTATATGATAGTATAAATGCTTTAACCTTATTGTTAGAAAATCCACCTAAGGAGGGAGAGTATAGAGTAGTTAATCAATTAGATGAGATTTACAATACCTTAGAACTTGCAGATAAGGTATTAGAAATAGCAAACGAATTCGGGATAAAGCCAAAGGTTAAACGTATAGATAATCCTAGAGTTGAAGCAGAAGAACATTTCTATAGTGTAGAACATAAAATACTGCCATCGCTTGGATTTTCAAGAAAAAAAGATATAAAAGATGTAATTAGGGAAATATTTGAAACAGTTATACAATATAAAAATAGGGTCAAAGATCTAAAAGAGTTGATTTATCCAACAGTTAAATGGAGAGACTCGACATCGATAAGATCAAATTTATTCCCTATGCCAGAAGAATATATGAAAGTGTTAAGTAAAAATGAAATTATGAAATACTTTGGTCCTATTATTGAAGAAAGAATAGGTGAAAATTAATGAAAGTTATGATGGTTTCAGAAATCGATGGAAAAACAAAAAAACTAAGGAGAGGATCTTATTTAAGGTATAAATATCCTCCAAAAGGGATCGAATATACTGTATTTAGCGATGTCATACCTCTATTTAAGAACTCTTCAAACTATGAATTTAATAAAGACAATGTAATTTCAACTCTATCTAGGTTAATACTAAAAGGATTCTCACAGCCAATTCCTAAGGATGAGAAAATAATACATTCGTTTTTTTGGAATTTTTATTTATATTCTAGACCATGGATACATGAAAATGATGAAAGCCCTAGCCAATTTTTAGACCAATATTATGGAGGAAAGGGGTTTACATATAATATAGCATTAGAGTTTTTAACTTATTATCTTAATTCTTCACCTTGCAGGGCTATTATAACGTGGTCCGATTGGGCTAGAAAAGGTTTTATAAAAGATGGTGTTGATTCATCAAAAGTCGTTTTGATACCTCCTCCTATGCAAATTAAAACGAATGAAAAAATAGAACACAATGGGGTAAACATATTATTCATAGGTAGAGATTTTATTAGAAAAGGAGGGGATATAGTGTTAAAAGTCTTTGTAAAATTATCAAAAGAGTTCGAAAATTTAAACTTGTTTTACGTTGGTTCAATACCAAATAATATAAAGAAATTTATCAGCAACTATAAGAATATTTATCATTTCAGTAACCCTGATGATAATGTTTTATATAAAAAGATCCTACCAGCATCTGATATTTCATTCTTACCGACTAGATATGATGCTTATGCGCTTACAATCTTAGAATCTATGTCATACGGAATACCTGTTGTTTCATCAAATATTAGTTCTATCGAAGAATCTGTAATTCATGGGTACAACGGGTTTGTTGGAAAAGACGAATATGACTACGAGAAATACTTATCATTATTAATATCAAATGAAAATATTAGAAAGTCATTTTCTGAAAACAGTGTTTCATTGGTTAAGGAAAGACATGACCCGAATACAGTTGGTATGGAACTTACGAAAGTTTACGAAAACGTATTGTCAGGGTTATAATTTTATGAAAAGAGTTCTAAACAATAGGATTCTGTTTATATCTACTTCTATTGTTAGATTTTCTTCAATTATAGCCCAATCAGTTTTGCCTTTATATGCTTATTCTCTCAATATAAACCCTTTGTACATCTCTATAATAATTGCAACATTGTGGATTTTTAATGGAATTGGTTCCCTAACAGTTAACATAATAAAAAATTTTAATAACTTTAGTTTTATCAGTTTTTTAATCGCTCTCTTAGGTTTTTTTCTAATAATTTTTTCAAAAAATTACCTGCTTTTGGGGATTTCCGTTAGCTTTATTGGATTAGGATTAGGATCAATATCAGTTTTTCTAGCGCCTTTGATGCACATTGATAATAAAGGATTTGAAGGTATAGGCCTATATTCTTTTGCTTTATCATTAGGTCTAATACTTGGAACTTTATTTTCATCTATTATACTCTCGTATCTTTCATTCAAATATATTTTTGTTTTTACAATTATTTTATTGATTATCCCGATAAGCATGACTTTGAGATATAAGTTTAATCATAATGAGCTAAAATTGGAATTAAAATTTGATTCTTTATTTTCAATTATGAAAAATAAAAAGTTCTCTAAATATTTTATTTTAAACTTTATTTACTCATTTACATTACCGTTTATAATTTCATATTGGGGTATTTATGAAGAGAGTTCAATCAATTTAAAATCAAATATTGTTATGCTTTCTTTATTTTTATTGTTTCTAATCTCTTCTTTAATAAGGTTTAAATCGATAAGAACTAGTGAAAATAATTTAATTAAACAAGAAACACTAGCAATTTTAATACTTCCAATATCTTTATTCCTTTTAAATATACATAATATATATATTAATATAATAGCAATACTCTTATTTGCAATTCCCCATTCTACTTTGTACCCATCTTTTCTCTACAATGCGTATAAGTCGTTAAACAAGGACAATATAATTACAGGTAATTTATTGTTTTCTGCATCATCTGGAATTGCGGAGTTTTTATCACCAATCTTTGCAGCTATTATAATAAACTTATTTACTATAAATAATTTATTTTTATTCATA
>NZ_JAWDMQ010000035.1:0-13349 GCF_046536515.1 Caldisphaera sp.
CTGTATCAAATACAAAGAATCCATAAGGATCATCTTCTATAATTAATATATCATATTTATTTGCAATTTCTATTAGTTGTTTTCTTCTATCATCGCTCATAATAACTCCTGTTGGATTATGTGCTGTGGGATTCGTATATATAGCCTTTATTTTTCCTCCATTATTAATTGTTTTCTTAATATTAAATTCAAGGTTATCTATTATCAATCCATCCTCATCAATATTAGTCGGAATTGCTTTGGCGTTAACAAACTTTATTGCATCAAGAGCGCCAGCAAAAGTTGGGGATTCAACTACTATATAATCTTTAGGATTTAATATAGAAAAGAAGGTATAATAAATGCTAGACATACCGCCAGGAGTGAGTATAAGTTCATCATCTTCATTCTTGCTTATTCCTTTATTAGCTAAATATTCACCTATTGTTTTTTTCACATAGCTTAGTCCAGTTGCTGGAGTGTATTGTAAAGCTGCTTCGCCTTCATTAATTATAGATTCATGCAAAATCCTTGCGATTTTCTTATGTTGTATTGGTTCTGACCCAGGATACCCAAATGCCATATTTATCTTGATGTCAGCATTTAGCATCTCATAGATGTCCAATTTTAGCACCATCTTTTTGTAGTTGGAAAAATGGTGGTATATAATTTTTATTTAATTTTTGCTTAATAGATTAGATTAAAATAAACAATATAATTAAAATAATTATTAATAATTATATTTTATTTAATTTAGGTATACCCAATAAATATAATCCTTCTCCAAGAGTATTTTTAATTAATTCAACCAGTAAAGCCTTTCCTTCCTTAATTCCATAATCATTTTCTCTTATTACGTTGTCGTTCTCATACCATTGATTAAATTGGTCTGATAATGAGACTAAATAACTTACTAGATCTTCTGGCGATAAATCGTCAGCAGCTTTTGCTGAAATTAATGGAAACTTAAGAGTTTTTATTAGCATTGATCTTCTTAATTTATGGTTAACAGTTTCATTTTTGATTGCATCGTAATTTATTTTACCATGCTTTTCTAATATATTTAATGCTCTTACATAAGTATATTGTAGGTAAGGACCGCTATTTTCTCTTAAGTTTAGTGCCTTGTTTATGTCGAATGTTAGCGGTTTCATTGCGTTCAATTGAATCATTGAAAACCTTAATGTACCAACTGCAATTTTTTCCGCTATTTCATTTGCAACATCATTGTTTATATTTGGATTTCTATTTTTTAGCTCTTCTATAGCTTTATTTTTGATATCTTCTAACACTTCATCAAGGGTAACATATTCACCTCTTCTTCCATGCATTGCTTTTCCTGGAAGCCTAACAATTTCATAATCATAGTGAATTAAATTTAATGCTTCTTTTTTAAAACCAAGACCTAGCAATGCAAGCCTTATTTGCAATTGAGGTAATCTTTGATCTGCTCCTATTACATTAATAACTTTATCCGCATTCGTTTCATTAAATTTGTAAATAGAATATGCGATATCTCTTGTTGTATATAGTGTTGATCCATCACTCCTTCTTAATATTAGAGGAGGTAATTCAAAGCCTTTAGGTAAATTTATTATTTTTGATATTTTTTGATCTTCTTTTACTAGGTCATTTATTATAGAAGGGATGTCTAGGGCATCTGCATCTTTGAATTTTGTAAAATATTTATTATTTTTTGCTAAATTTATTACTCTATCAACTAATCCATTCCATACTATATCGCTTTCCCAATCCCAATTATCAAAATTGATATCTAGTCTATTTAATGTCTCTATGAATCCATTTAAAACGCTCATTGTCATAGATCTAATTAAGCTTTTCTCAGGCTCTAAACCTTTTTCATAATTTATCATTATGTTAGAAATTTCTTTTTCTGGATCGTTTAATGCATTTAAGCCAGAAAAAAGCTTATCAAAGAGATTATCAGGATCTTGAGATTTAAGTCTTGTTAAAACAGTTGCAAGTTTCTCAGCTTCCTCAATATTATTTTTCTTTTTGGCATTTAACGCATCCAAGGTTGTGCTAGAAACAGCATATACCCACCCTACTAATTTATCGGGTTTTACATTGATTTTCTTGGATAATTCCATAGGGTTTTCATTAATTGTTTTAAATCCAAGTGCAGCTATAACAACTTGTCTTCCCATATCGTCTATATAAAATCTTCTATTAACTTTATGCCCCCTAGCATTTAGAAGTCTTGAAAGTGTATCTCCAATGCATGTATTTCTTGCATGACCCATATGTAAAGGATGTATAGGGTTTGCGCTAGTATGCTCAACAACTATGCTTAATTGCTTTTCTGATTTCTTTGTTTTTATACCTCCACCATTTTTTATATAATCTGTAATCTTCTCAAATAATTTCACTTCATCAAATTTTATATTTAAAAAACCAGAAATCAGCTCTATATTAACTATTTTTAAATTTTTACTGTTCAGGCTATCATAAATTTTCAAAACTATACTCTCTGGGTTATTTAAAAATCTTTTTATAGGAAAAGAAAAATCTGCATATTCTTCTTTTACAGGTTCCATTAAGAATCTGAATACTTCTTCTTGGTTAACTTTTATTTCGTTTGATATTGTTTCTGCTATTGTATCTACAATCTTTACAAATGGATTATCCATTTCCTATTCCTCTTGTTTTAATTAAATTATAGTAGATATAAATGTTACCTAACTTTTATTTTACAATTTTGATATTAAATTTTTTATACTTTTTAATTAATACAATTCTATACTATTTTATTTATGATATATAGAAACGAATATATAGGTGCACACTTAATGTATTATTTCAGGAGATATGTGCACAGGTGATAACATATGAGCTTATTGCAAAACATACTAAATCCGACGGGTACACTAACTTTAGCTTCAATAATTTTCATATCTTATGTTTTGGGGATATTGCATGGAATTACACCAGATGAACATACATGGCCGATAACATTTAGTTATGCAATAGGAAAATACAGTGTAAAAGGGGGGTTACTCGCAGGTTTACTGTTTTCTTTGGGTTTTACTCTACAAAGGGCATTTTTAACAACTATAGGTTATATTGGGCTAGCAAAAATTTATCAAGTCTATAACTTAGATGGTCCTGTTTACATAACTGTAGGAATATTAATGGCAATTGCAGGATCATATGTTTTACATGGCAAATACATACATATTCATCTTATTCCGACTCATAGACATACTGAAGAGGCAGAGAGAGTTGAAATACCTAAGGATGTTCCATTAAAAATGACTATTGTTCATGGATTAATAGCGGGTTTTGGATTTGGTGCATATGCATCTATAATAACTTTTATTTTAGCTCCTAAAGTACCATCATTAATATATGCCCCGTTACCAGGTCTATTTTTTGGACTAGGAACTATGACAATGCAAATTATTTTGGGAGCGTTCTTTGGAGGAGTAATGAGAAAAATGGGCTATAGTGAAAATGATATTAAATTCGTTGGGAGCAAGACAGCAGGAAGCACACTATATTATGGAGGAATAGCATTCTCATTAATAGGCTTATTAATTATATTTATGCCATCAATAGATGACTTTGCAATATCAACAGGTCTTTCAATACCAAATTTAAATGCAATAGATATAGGGTTTATACTTGTAATTTTTGTAGTTGGAGCGATAGGGATAGGTAGTTTAGTTAAAACAATCTATGATTTAAAGAAAGGTAGGCTAAAGGTTATGGACAGGAGTTAATTAATAATTATTTTAATTGATGGACTTTACAATATTAGCAAATACTTTTGGTAAAACAAAAAATTAATTTTCTACCTGTATGTGTATATTTTGTGAGGATTAGAGAGGGATTAAAGATTGCAGCATAAAAAATTATATAGGATATATTTTACGGAATTTAACGATGAAAACTTTAAAAAAGTCGTAGATATTTTAAAAGAAAAATACAATTCTCAAGTGAACATAATGAAATCAAATGTGATAGATGAATTTAGGGCTATCGAACTTTATTTAGATAATGATTCATATTTAAATGAAATAAAGAGCTTAGTTACATCATTAACTGGATCTCAATATGTTAGGGTTGATTTTATAGATACATCTAGGTGATGATTAAATTGATAATAGATGACAAGTTATCAAAAGAGAAATATAATCAAAAAAGCATAGAAGAATGGGTTATGAATTATTGGAAAGATAAAGAAATATATAAAAAAATAAAAGAAAAAAGTAGTAAATCAAATAAGAAATTCTATTTTTTAGATGGACCACCTTATGCGAGTGCAAAAACAATACATGTAGGAACACTTTGGAATAAGGTATTAAAAGATACTTTGTTAAGATATTATAGAATGAAGGGGTTTAATGTATGGGATAAGCCAGGTTTTGATACCCATGGATTACCTATAGAAGTCCAGATAGAAAAAAAGCTAGGTTCTAATAATAAAAAGGATATAGTTAATAAAATAGGAGTTGACAATTTTATAAACAAATGTTTAGCATTTGTAAAAGAAAATATTAACGCAATGACAAAAGAGTTTCAAGAAGTAGGAGTTTTTATGGACTGGGAAAATCCGTATTTAACTTATGAAGATTCATATATAGAATCTGGATGGTATTTAATAAGAAAAGCGTATGAAAAAGAACTTCTGTATAAAGGGAAAAATGTATTGCATTGGTGTCCTAGGTGCGAGACCACATTAGCTGATTATGAAGTCTCTGAATATAAAGAGCTGGAAGATCCATCTGTTTATGTTAAGTTTAAAGTTAAGAATGAAGAAAATACATACTTACTAATATGGACTACGACTCCATGGACTTTACCAGCTAATGCATTTGTTATGGCTCATCCAGATATAGATTATGTTATGATAGAAGCTAACGATGAAAAGCTTATATTATCTAAAGAAAGACTTGGTAAAGTTATAGAAGAATCTAAAATAAAAGAATATAAGGTAATCAAAGAGTTCAAAGGAAAAGAACTAGAAGGGATGGAATATATACATCCATTGGAAGATTTAGTAAAGGCTCAAAAGGAGCTTAAGAAATACCATAAGGTTGTAATGGCCTCAGAAGCAGTAGTTAGTGGTGAAGGTACTGGTTTAGTGCACTCTGCTCCTGGGCATGGAGAAATTGATGCAATTGTAGGGAGCAGAATAGGAGCTCCTTTGATAAGCCTAGTTAATGATCAAGGTTTTATGGTTGAAGAGGCAGGGAAATATGCTGGTTTATATTTTAGAACTGATGCAAATAAGGAAATATTGAAAGACTTAAAGGAAAAGGGGGCACTTCTGCATCTGGGCAAAATAAAGCATAGATATCCTGTATGTTGGAGATGTAAAACGCCCCTATTATTAAGAGCTACAGAGCAATGGTTCATAAAGGTTTCTAAAATAAAGGATAGGCTAATTAAGGAAGCTAACAATGCTGAATGGGTTCCTACATGGGCAAAGGACAGATTTATGAATATTGTTGGTAATGTAAGGGATTGGGTAATTAGCAGGCAAAGATTTTGGGGAATACCATTACCCATATGGGAATGTGAAAATTGCCATCATATAGAGGTTGTAGGAAGTTTAGATGACATATTAAGATTGAATGGTAAAAGACCACTTAATATGCATAGGCCATGGATTGATGATGTTATATTAAAATGCCCTAAATGTGGAGGCCAAATGAAGAGAGTCAATGATGTATTAGATGTTTGGTTTGATAGTGGAATAGCATTTTATGCAAGCTTAAATTATCCTAAAAACAAAGATCTATATGAAAGCTTGTCCCCAGCAGACTTAATATTAGAAGGTCATGATCAAACAAGAGGATGGTTTTTCAGCTTATTGAGAAGCGGTGTCATAGGATTTGATAGTGTACCATACAGGAGAGTATTATTGCATGGATTTGTATTGGATGAACAAGGAAGAGAAATGCACAAGTCTGCGGGTAATTATGTTTCTTTTGAAGAATTAATCTCAAAGGTATCAAGAGATTTAATTAGACTTTATGTATTGCAAAATACTACATGGGAAGATTTAAAGTTTTCATGGAAAGGAACGGAACAATTATCTAGGAATTTCACAATAATATGGAACATATTTTCATTTGCATCAATGTATATGAGTTTAGATAAATTTGATCCAAAGAATAATAAACTAGAGGAACTTCCATTAGAAACAGAAGATAAATGGCTCTTATCTAGATTAAATAACCTGATAAGAAGTTTTAATAAATATTATTCATCCTTAGAGGTTCATAATGCTGCAAGATTAGTTATAGATTTCATAGTTGAAGATGTGAGCCATTGGTATTTAAAGCTTATAAGGAAAAGAGTTTGGGAAGATGAAGATACCCCTAGCAAGAGAGCGGCATATGCAACGCTTTATTATACTTTAAAGAATTGGCTATTGCTATCAACACCTATAATACCCTTCATTAGTGAATATCTGTATCAAAAGTTTGTAAAACCAGCAGAGCCAGATTTGCCTGAAAGTGTATCATTATTAGAAATTCCTGATGCAGATTTAAGTTATATAGACGAAAAGCTTGAGTCAAAAATGGAATTAGCGAAGAAAATTATAGAAAATACTTTATCAGCCAGAATGAAGGCAGGAATTAAAATAAGGGTACCAATAAAAAGCCTTATAATTTCGACACATGAAAATGGTGTGAAAGATACAATTAATGAAATGGAAAATTATATAAAAGAAATGGCAAATGTAAAGGATATACAAGTGGTTGGACAAGAATTTTTTGAACAAGCTAAAATATACAAACTTGAGCCAAATTATAAAGAGCTCGGTCCTTCTTTCAAGAAAATCTTACCTATAATAATTCAAGAGGTTAAAAACAAAGAAGTAGAAGTTGGGCAATCTTTAGTAAAAAACGGTTACTATGAATTAAACATAAATGGACAAGAAGTTAGGTTAGAAACTAAGCATTTCAAAATACAGGCTAGTTATCCAGAATGGTTGGAAGTATCGGAATCAGATATTGGAGTTATAGCAATTGATAAAAGAGTGAGTGAAGAGGAGCAAAGTGAAGGATTAGCAAGAGACGTTATAAGAAGAATTCAATATATGAGAAAAGAACTAGGCTTACCCGTAGATGCTTATATAGAAACATGGATTAAAACTGATGACAATGAGTATTTATCTAGTATTAAAACCTTAGAAAGTTATATTAAAAATGAAACGAGGAGCAAATCAATAAATTATAGCGATCCACCAGGTGATTCCTATTCGAAAGAATGGGAGGTAGAAGAAAAACGGATAACAATAGGAATAAAGCTAAAGCAGTAATACATCCAAGTGAACTGCATTCATATTTTTATTGCCCGAGAGTTTTTTTCTTTGAAACGCATGTAAAGAAGAAAAAAAGTATAGTAAAGAGAATTCGATTGTTTTTTGGTACAATTTTTCATTATACTTTTAGGTTAAGAGATTTAATAAAGAAATATTCTTACGAAATACCTATAGAAACAGATTTGGGAAACTTAATAATAAGGGGGAGGCCTGATGCATTTAAGATAGATAAATCATCTGCATATATTATAGAAAGGAAAAGTTCTAAACCGCCATATAAAGGAGCTTGGATTAGCGATATTATGCAAGCAGCTGCATATAGCATAATATTAATTAAGGAAAAGAATTTAAAAGAGGCTAAAATAGAAATAAGGTATCCAAATAAATCAAAAGTATTTGATTTAAATTCTGAAATTGTTTCAATGCTTATGAGAGCTTTAGATGAGATGCTTTTGGTAAAATACAATAAAATATTGCCGTATGCAAAAAGAGGTAATAGATGCAATAGTTGTCCATATAAAAAAGAATGTTTTTTGCTAGATGAGGGGTTGGAATTAGAAAGACAAGAATTATTTGAGCCAGGAAACTGGATAGAAAATCTTAATTTAATATATTGATATTGTTTATATCTTAGCAACAAATATATTGTCTTTATCTCTTATTATTTTTGCTTTTATATTCAAACCATTAATTTTTTCATTGGATATAACAGAAATTACTCTCATACAATTTTCATCAACACCTAAATATTCGTTTTTAAGCCAACCAATTCCAATGATTTTAATCTTTATTTTATCATTAACATGAAAAGGTTCTTCTATTTTTATTGATTTTTTAAATCCCAATTCCTCTGGTTTTACAAGTAATTTGTAGTCATACTCTTTTTCAAGATATTTAAGCCATGAATAAAACCTTTGCCAAGACCATACTTTTATTTTCTTTGGTTTTCTGCCAAAGTGATGTATTTCAAATTTTTGTATTAAGACTCCAGTGGGATAATTGATTTTTGAACCAGCTTTGTTTTCCTTAGCCCATTCTATTAAGTATTTTATTTCCTCTTCATTTTCTTCAGGTATAACAACTGGCGTTAATATTACATCAATATTTGTCTCCTTTAATATTTCTGCTGCAACTTTAAGTATTTTAGTTGAATTATACCACTCTACTCCAGTAAGAAATCTTGCTTTTTCCTGATTATAGGAATCAATACTTAAGTTAATTCTATTTAATCCTGCTTGATTAAGTTTTTTTGCTAATGGTAATGACAAAGAACCGCCATGAGTTTCTATAGCAATACTGTACACATTTGGGATTTTTTTAATTAATGATATCAATTTAATTATTTTTGGGTGCATAATTGGCTCTCCAACACCATCTATTAAAACTTCTATATCATTGTTTTTTATTGATGCTATGTTCTTAATCCACTCAAATAACCATTCCTCATTTACCATGTATTCTGATATTCTAAATTTTGAATTAGGGCCTGAATCGACACTACAAAAAATACAATTATGAAAACATGTAGTTATAGGTCTTACTTGTATTATATTAGTTCCTCTATCTATTAAGCCAAAAGCTATGTGACCCATTAAGGGGATTGGCTTATTTATATAATAAACAGGCCTTCCATAAAAATTTGAAACATTTGCTATTTTTATATCGCAATCCATTTAACTGACCTCCTCTCCGCCCTGAAGGGCGAGTTCCCTGAGGTCTCAAGGGTTACACCCCTTTTACGGGTATTACTCTATTATCCCCCAAGCCGATATTGCGGGAGAAATCGGCTCTTGCTTATCATGTTTTAACAGTTCATCGGCCTAGATTCATATTTTATTACACTTGTTAGTTGGGGTAGTTGCATACTCATGTTTCAGTAACGCATACCCCTTTAGCAGTTATCTCAATTTTTAATAAGTTTCTAAACTTAAAAACTTTACCCCGCTCCTAGAAGGGGCTTGTCGTTCACTTTATCACTTTTTTCGGGATCTTAATAGCATAATTAGGATTTTCTATACCTATATTAGATAATAGTTCACACAATTTACACACATTCCTTCCTAAGGTAGTAGGTTCTCCGCACTTTATACACCTATTTAGTTTTGTAGTAACTTCATTGGGTTGTATATAATCTAAAATTAAATCCAATGTCTCAATGAATTTTATTAGAGTTCCGGGGTTTTCTTTTTCATATTTATAGAGTTCTCTTCTTACAATTGCTCTAAGTGTAGGAGCTAGCTCTATATAAGGACACTCTGTTTGCTGAATATGATATTTTTTTATGAATGAAAATGTAGCTGTTTCCCATTCATATATTTTTCTTAAAGGTTTTATTCTCTTGACTAGCATATCATCATCAGCAACTTTTGCGTTCGGGTGTTGTTTAAGTAGGCTATTTATATCTCCTTTCATTATGTTTATTATGGCTGTTTGAGCTTCATCATCTAGATTATGCGCAGTAGCGAGTTTTGTCGCACCCATTTCTCTTGCATAATAATTCATTATTCTTCTCCTAGATGCACCGCAATATGTGCACGGTGTAAAATAATTCTTAGATTCTCTCGATTTAAGAAATATTTCATCCATATTATAACCTACGTAGTCTTTTATGCTAGTAACTATTACATCAACTCCTAATTCTTTAGCAGTGTTGACCAAAAATTTTGCATCTTCTTCTTTGTTATATCCATGTATTCCCTCGATAATATTTAGTCCAATAAGCTTATTTGACTTCGAGAAATATCTACTAAGGACGTCCAGCATAACATAACCATCTTTTCCTCCGCTTAGTGCCATCATTATCACATCATTGTTACTAATCATATTCCATTTTTTCATTTCATTGATGACTCTATTGCTAATATCTTCAATAAAGCATTCTTTACACAGCTTTCTGTTAGAATGTTGTTGATAGATTTCTGCAGGTCTTATATTGCATACATCACATTTTTTCATTCAGTTCACCGAGTTTATTATGCATTTTTATCTTCATAGATTAATTACAGACTTAGCAGTATTAACTTTTCTTATAAAAAAGAACATAAAAATTTTATTTAGATAAGTTATTTTGTATAAATCCAGGTGCATAGAATATATTCTTTAACAGTAATAATATATATTGGTAGGATAAGAAGGTGTCAACAAAACGTCTAACAGAATAGATGCTGCAGTTTTAGTTTTATTATATGGGAACCCTCCGAAGATACTAATGGTAAGAAAAAATTGTTTAGTATCTGGGCGCTTTTCATGCGATTTAGCATTTCCAGGAGGGCATATAAAAAAAGATGAAACATATATAGAGGCTGCTCTTAGAGAAGCATGGGAAGAAGCTTATGTTTTTCCTCGATATGTTGATATTTTAGGTGAGATGGAAGTTCACGAAACAGCTTCGCAACCAAAAGTAAGAGTATTGCCTGTGATAGGCATGTTAAAGGGGCCTATAGATGCAAAACCAATGGATTCTGAAGTAGATTATGTAATATGGGTTTCTTTAGATTCTATTAAAGAACCCAGATTGGTATTTCATCCTGTTAGAGGATATGTAAATGGATTTATGTTGCCTGGAAATCTTGTTATATGGGGTTTATCATACAGAATAATAAACGACTTGAAACAAAAAGAGTTTATTAAACTTAGATCTTCATAAAGATAATTGATAATATTTCTCTGACGGCTTCCCACCTTGAAGGGCTAGGGTCATCTTAGGGCGGATCATAGGTTTGGTTTACCGCCTTCATTTTCATCACTTCATAACTAGCGGGTTTTACCCACCCCGCTTTATTCGTCCTGGTCAGCACTGGCTGGGCCTTCAGCCAATTACCCCTATCCCTCAATAGGAGTTGGCCTTTTTCCCATGGACTTAGGAATATATCTTCATACATGTAGGAACATATACTTTGGTCCTGATTTAGGGCTTCCCTACGCTATATCACACTTCTTTTATCATGAAAAATCTAAATATCTTCTCATAAAAGCAGATGAACTTGGAGAAAAGATCGAGATATCAGATAAAATAAAACACTGTTGGATAGCCATACCAATTATAAAATAGATGAGAACTCTAAAATTTTTTAAAATCTAAGATTCTGCTTTAATACTTTCTTTATTTTTTAATATGCTTTCTTCTAATATGCTTTCTTCTAAAATTTCTTTTAAAGAATCTTCTGATTTTAATTTATCTAAAACCTTTTTTCCTAACAGGCTAATTTGATATATTTTATAACTTCCTCTAGAATATAAAGGATCTAAAAAGCCCAAATCAGCTAAGCATTGTATCGTTGCTAACACCTTATACCGAGGTACGTTTAATTTTTGGGCTACATCTCCTGGCGACATTGCACCTGTTTCCTCAAAATTTAACAATATATCCTTAATTATAGTTGTCAATTGATTTCACCATAAATTTAATAAATTTAAAAACTTTATAAGCAGTTAAGGTTATTATTACTAAAAAGTTTCCTATAATCATAACTTGTCATTTTTTATTTGTTTTTCTAATAGTTCTTTAATACATCTAGAGTTATCCATCCAATTGAAACAAGAATGTAGAAAGGAACAAAATGTTCTACTTAGTTTTTCCTTGAATTATTAGAATTTTTAATTAATTTCTCAGATGTGATAATTTTATTATAACAAAAGGAAACTTTGGCTCCTCTAATAGCTGTTAATTTAAATATTCTATAATTAAATTTCCAAACAAATTGCTAAACTATTGCATTAAACCTTCTAAATCCTTCTACTTCCATAAAGTATTTTCTTATAGGTTTATAGTTTAATGTCTTCGATTTCATAATTTATTAATTATTATAATGGCGCCGCGGCCGGGATTTGAACCCGGGTCACGGGCTTTCTGTGAGTTTTAACCCACATGACCTCTTGACAGGCCCGCATACTAGGCCAGACTATACGACCGCGGCTCGCCTTCTATTACAAGAATCAGAATCGTTATTTAAATTTTCTGTTAATATATATTTAATCTCGCTTAAGAAAGCAAATTAAACCAAAAAATAAATAATATTTTGGGACAAAAAGAAATGGGTTGCAATAATTATAATGGCTATTACCTATTGGAAGGTCCTTTAAAACTTGATTTAATAGATGGAAGCATAAATGTTTTGGGATTTGAACTAAACAATAAAAGTCAAAGAAGAAATATAATAGTACCTATTGGAAGGTCCTTACCTGTTATAGCGAATAAATCTTGCATTGAAGTAAGCCCATCACATAAAAATATTATTGAAGTTAAAGATAATATTTATTCTATTTTTTATGAGATATATAAAAAAGTTTCTAATAGCAAGAAGATTTTAATTATTGGACCCAATGATAGTGGTAAAAGCACCTTAGCTGCATTTTTAATAAATGCCTTTTGGTCTGACGGCATTAAAATGAAAATTATGAGTGCGGATCTAGGCCAAAATGAAATATATTGCCCGTCTTTTGTTAGCATATCTGATATAATACCTCCTTATATTCCTGGTTGGAGGGATTCAGTGAAAAATGTAAAATCTTGCTTTGTAGGTGATTTTAGTTCATATAAAAATAGGGAAAAATATATTGAATGCATAGAAAGGTTAGACAATGAAAACTTAATTATAGATACTGATGGTTTAATTGATGAAGATGCAATTAAGCTTAAACTATCTTTAATTCAAGAATTAAACATAGATACAATTATATCGATTGGAATTAACAATATAGAAAAATATCTAAATAAAAAAGTCAATTTAATAAACTTAGATAAAATTGTAAAAAAAGAAAAAACTAAAAATCAAAGAAAAGAAAACAGAGATAGATTAATTTCGAATTGCATATTAAACTCCAATAAAATTATACTAAAATTAAATGATTTAAAGATAATAAACGAACAAAACCTATTTCCTGGATATATAGCAGGAATTGAGGCAAATGATAGTAATCAATATTTTGGTATTATATATAAAGTCAGCGATGATAAAATTATAATTTTAACTCAATATATTGGAGAAATCAATAAAATAGAAATAGGTAGCATAAAATTAAATTTAAAAAATTACGAAAATTTATTAAAATTAAAATGAAAATATTTACC
>NZ_JAWDMQ010000036.1:0-13269 GCF_046536515.1 Caldisphaera sp.
CTAGCCTCTTTGTTTTGGTAGCTATTATATCTCCTATCCAAGCCAATAATTTTAAGCCTATAGCCTCCCAATAGCTCTACATAATCACCTTACTATAGCTATGCTCATATGTTAACCAAATCCTAAGACTCCTAACTATAGGTATCTTACCTTTATTGGTATTTTTAAGCCAAGACTTAGCTATAGCAATAGCCTCTCTATAACAATCCTGAGCAATTTTAGAGGGCAAACCATATTTCTCCTTAAGAACTTTGTATAAAAGTCTATGGGCTTTTCCAAGGCTTATTGCTTTATTCTCTATTATAACTTTTATAGAGTAATTAAGAGCCTCTCTATATCGCTTCATCAAATCTACTAGTTTTTTATGTGAATTGGGCTCAGGGCTAACCTTTACATTAACTGTTAAGGTTAGTAAACCCTCATTGCCCATAGACATAATTACTCAACCTTGTATTTGGCTATATTGACTTTTCTCATACAATTTGGACATGTTGTATAATATTGCTTTTTGCCCTTATAGACCCATACATACCCACACCTAGGGCATTTAAGTTTTACCACTACTTACCACAAGATAACTAATAAGGAAATAGCCCTTATAAGCTTTTCTCATTCCCGCCTTAAAAGGCGAGGCTTTCAGTTGTAATCTAAATATTTATTCATATTTATAGGCTTTAAATATGCATCATAGCTAACGAAAGCAATAGAATCAAAAGGTGCGATAAATTTGTCAAAAGAAACTGAGAACACAGAAATAGTTACAATAGAAATGCCATGTGAAATAGCAGCAAAGCTAGTGATTCCATCTATAAGAGCTTCAATAGCATATGTTTTGGTTAATGATTTTAAGCTTTCAAAGTATACAGCTGCCAGAATGCTTGGATTAACTCCTGCCGCAATAAATAACTATATTAGTGGTAAAAGAGGAGATAGATATATGAAAATTTTAATTGAAGACGAAAGATACTTAAATAAAGTTAAAGAGGCCGCAAAACTAATATTAAATTTCCAAGGAAGATCTGAAAAAGAGATAGATGATTTTATGAGAAAATATCAGCAAGCTATGTGTGGTATTTGCAGCGAAGTAAATGAAGTTGCTCATAAACATGGATGTCCATATAAACATTAACTAATTAAATAACGATTCATAATTCTTGTTAATAACTATAATAAATATAATATTAATTGATTTTAACTATTTTTATATATAAACTCTTAATTCATACAACAAAATTTAGTGGGATATCGATAGAAAATTTAAAGATAAAAATATCTATTTATTAAAAAGAAAATCATATAAATTATAGCCATAATAAATTTTATTCAGAAAGGGGAAAGCTAAATGGAAAAAAACTCTGTAAAAATCTTTTTTGAACCAAAAAGCATAGCAATTGTTGGCGCATCACCAAAAAAAGAAAATATGGGAAGAATAATTTTAGATAGCATGCAAAGAAATTACAAAGGAAAAATTTATGTAGTGAATCCAAATTATAGTGAAGTACAAGGTATTAAATCATTTAAATCATTATTAGACATAAAAGATGAAATAGATGTAGCAATAATAGCTGTTGATGCAAATAAAGTACCTGACATAATGGTTGATGCAGGTAAAAAGAATGTAAAGGGAGTCATTATAGTGAGCGGAGGATTTGCTGAAACAGACACAAAGCAAGGAAAAGAATTACAAGACAAAATCATAGAAATCGGTAAAAAGTTTAATATGAGAATAATCGGTCCTAATTGCATTGGAGTATATAATTCATTTACAGGCGTTGATACTTTCTTCTTACCTTATGAAAGGATGAGAAGGCCTAAGAGTGGGCCTATATCAATTATAAGCCAAAGTGGAGCATTATTAGCAACTTTGATGGACTGGGCGGCATCTAAAAACATAGCCATAGGTAAAGCTATAAACTTTGGGAACAAGGCCGACGTTGATGAAATAGAATCATTAGAATACTTGGGAAAGGATAACGAAACAAGAGTAATATTAATGTACATAGAAGGAATTACCCCTGGAAAGGGATATGAATTTATTGAAACAGCTAGAGCTGTTACATCTGTTTACGGAAAGCCAATAATTTTAATTAAAGGTGGAAGAACATCTAAAGGAGCCGGTGCTGCTAAAAGCCATACAGCTTCCTTAGCAGGTTCTTATGAAGTATTTAAATCTGTTTCTAAACAGGCCAATATAATATTAGCTGATGACTTAGAAGAATTATTCGATATAGCAAAGGTTATGTCTTATAATTTAATACCATCAGGAAATAGGGTCTGTATAATAACTAATTCAGGAGGTCATGGAGTCATAGCTGCTGATACCCTAGTAGAAAATGGATTATTAGTGCCAGAAATATCTGATGAAATAAAAGAAAAATTTAAAAAAATTTTTCCGCCCAGAGTATCTATACATAATCCAATAGATTTTACTGGAGACGCAAAACCAAGTTATTATAAGGAGGTCTTAGAAATCCTAGCTGAAAATAAAGAAGCAGATATGTTTTTAATAATAGCTTTAGTTCAACCTCAAACAATGGACCAATCTATAGCAGATGTGATCTTTGAATTTTCGCAAAAACATTTTGACAAACCAATAGCCGTAGTAACAATTGGAGCAGAAGAAGGAGAAAAGCTGAGATATATTTTAGAGGAGAAAGGCGTTCCTGTATTCGAGTTCCCTGACAGAGCCTCAAAAGCATTAGCTAAATTATATCAATGTAAGAGGTGCTCATCAAAAAGATTTGAAAATTGCAATAGGGTTTCTTTGAAAAAAGAATCTATAGATGCTGCTAGAGGGATAATTCTAAATGCTATAAACCAAGGAAGAGGTAAACTTTTTGAACATGAAGCTCTAGAATTACTAAGTTCTATAGGTATAGATACTGCAAACTATTGTATTATACAGGATTATGATCAAATAAAGTCATGTATTAGCAAAATAAAATTTCCAGTTGCTATGAAAATTATCAGTGAAGATATAATACATAAATCCGATGTAGGGGGAGTTATTTTAAACATTAACAACGAGGAAGAACTTACAGAAAGCTATAAAAACATTATTAAAAACATTAGATACAGGCTCCCCCAAGCTAAGATTAGAGGGGTAATGGTTCAGGAAATGATAAAAGGGGGAAACGAAATAATTATTGGGGGAAAAAGAGATGAAGGATTTGGCCCTGTAATAATCTTTGGGCTTGGAGGAATATATACTGAAGTGATAGGTGATGTATCTATGAGGATATCACCAATAACAAATTGCGACGCCAAAGAAATGATAGATGAAATTAAAAGCGTAAAAATTTTAGAAGGGTACAGGGGCCTAGAACCTGTTGACAAAAGGAAGCTGGCGGAGGCTATAATGAGAGTAGGGGAGTTGATGCTCGATATTCCAGAAATATCTGAGATGGATATAAATCCTCTTATAGCCTCTAGCCTAGGTGCTCAGGCTGTAGATGCTAGGGTAATATTGAAGAGGTGATATGATTGGTAGATTCAGATCAAGCTCAACAAAGCTCTCAGCAACAAAGTAAGACACCAGTTGATGAAGGGACTTTTTTAAAGCGTATAGATGAAATAAGGGATAAGATTCTAGATGTAAAGAACCGTAGGAGACAATTGATTGAAGAAATAAAGAATCTTAGAGATAAAAGAAGAAAATTGATTGAAGAAAAGAAACAACTGATAGAAAGATTTAAGACTTTAAGGGAACAAAGGAAAAAGCTTTTAGACGAATTAGCCAAGGTAAAACAAGATAGAGATAATATAAGCAAAGAATTTAAGACAAAGTTAGACCAATTAAAAGAAGCTCATAATATAACTCAAAAAGAAGGAGATGTAGCCAAGTTAAGCTTAAGAAAAATACAGAAAAGAATGGAAGAATTAGAATGGAGACAACAAACAAGTGTTTTAACTCCAGAAGAAGAAAAAAGATTAGTTGAAGAAATTGATAGGTTGGAGGAATTAGCAGAAAGAGTCAGAAAAGCTAGAAAAGAAGAAGTTTCAATACTTGAATTGGAGGCAGATGTAAAAGGACTAAAATTAAAACTATCAGAGCTAATAAATAAAGTTAAAGAGTTAAGAGAAAATGCAGGGAAACTTAAAGCAGAGATATCTTCTATAAATCCAAAAATAGACGAATACAACAAAAATATAGATGCATTAGGAAATGAAATACAACAAAAGAGCCAAGAAGCAGAGAATCTAACAAAGCAACTAGATGCATTGTATCAAGAGTATAGAGACTTAATGGTTAAACTGAAAGAAATGAAACTCGCAAAACAACGTGGTATTGAAGTAAACATACTAGAACAGAAGAGAAAAGAAATAGAGGAAAAGCAAAAGAAAGGCGAAGCATTAACTTTAGATGAACTTAGAATATTATATGGAGACCTAGATAGCATTTGATAAAAGAAACAACAAACCTTTGTCTTTGATAGCAATTGATTTCATCCCGCCCTAAAAGGTTCCTTCAGGCAGATCATAGGTTTGATTTAAAAACTTTATTTTCATCACCTCATAGCTAGCAGGTGAAATCACTCGCCATGCTCTGCTCGTCTAGGTGTAGACCACTGGCTGAGCCTTCAACCAATTACCCTTATCCCTTCCTGGGGTTTAACATTTTCTCCTAGATCCCTGGGACTCGGGAAATATGTATTTGTGTAAAAATACATGTCACCGAAATATGAGGTTATGCCTCTACCTCAACTGACCTACTCTCCGCCCTGAAGGGCGAGGGTTTCTCTCATCTGTTCGGGATTACATCTGTCATTTTTACTCAACCTTGTATTTAGCTATATTGACTTTTCTCATGCAATTTGGGCATGTTGCATAGTATTGTTTCTTACCTTTGTAATCCCATACATACCCACACCTAGGGCATTTAAGTTTTACCACTACTTATTACCAGATAACTAATAAGGAAATAGCCCTTATAAGCTTTTCTCATCCCCGCCTTAAAAGGCGAGGCTTTCAGTTGTAACATTGCTGTTGAGGGTACAATATCCTCTAGTTAACTATTAAAGAATATAGAGTGGGAGTCGAATCTTATCTCCTCAATACTATAAGAGAGTATCCATAAAGGGGTTTAACCCTCTAGATCTCAGAGAACCCTTCGGGGGGTCAGTTAAAATGATAAAAGGAATTTATTATGAATTTATATCATTTTTGTGCAATTCTAGACATAGTATGCCATTAGGAATTCTTTACGACAAGGATCCAATATTTTATGTATATAAAACAACAAAAATGGCTAAATTATTAAGCAAAGAATCACAAAACAAGATATACCTTATTTCACCCTATGATCCACTGCTTTTTTTAGATAGTTTAGAACATAGAATTGAAGATAAGATAAAATATAATAATGATTGCCCTGAACCAGATGAAAATATTGGAACCTGGTATTATTGCAACGCTATATATAGAAACGAGTCAAGAGACAGGCTTGAGTTCTATTGCAAGAATTTTTTTAAATTAAAAGGAAAAGCTATACCGTATAGCAGAAGTTATGGATGTATAATAGAATTATTAGTTTTATTAACAAAAGTTCAGGCAGGTTTTAAAGAACCTTGGTTTTTAACTTATGCAAATGGCTTAAAATGGTGCGTAGAAAGATCATCAAATAAGGATGAAAAATATGAAAAAGCCTCAGAATATTTATTGCAATTGCTTAGAAAATATTATGAAGAAAGCCAATAAAATAATCAATGTATATACAGATATCGTTGAGCCTGTCCTAAACTATCCAAGACACAGAGAGCTTGAATCGTCTATGGAAATTATACCTCAAATATGTGATAATTCTTTCTGCAACATTCTATATAGACTAAATAAAAAAATTAATAATAATAGGATATGTATAGTAGGTCCTGGAAAAATTGATAATTTATTAGATTGCGAAATAATTGCAGGACCTGAAGGAGGAGTTGTAAACCTATACAATTTAGGCAAGAAAATGTTATTTGTCACAACAGATTTAGACTCCTCCCAAAAAATACTTGGAAGCTTAAATTTTTTAAGCGATGTAAAATTTTTACATATACATGGAGACAATTTAATGAGAGTAAAAATTACCAATATATTCCTTGATAATGTTGTATATACAACGCAGGTTTCTACTCCTTATTGTGCTTTGCCTATAGGCTCTTTTACCGATGGAGATAGAGCAATTGCATTATCTATGATATTTAATGCGTCTGAAATATATGTTTATGGATTTGATTTTCAAAAAGTTATATGCCACCATAAAGATTATTGCTTTAGTGATTACAAGAACATAAAAATAAAACTAGCCCAAAAAATTTTAACTTTTATCTCAAAAAAACTGAACTATAGCATAGAATACAATAAGGATTATTTTATTTTTAAAAGATCCCTTTAAATCCTTAAAACATCTATTTTAATTTTCATGCTTTATATTATAACTTTTCATAGTTCAAAATACTAAATGCTTTATTTCTTAGCAAAGCTATAACAGCAAAATTCGCTTTCAAGGTTGTGCAGTAAAAGTCTAAGAATATATATATTTAAATATACTTATTAGAATTGAGGTAAAAATGTACAAAGCAAAAATGAGAGGATTTAAAGAATTAATGAGAGTTGAAGACGCACTTAGATTATTATTTGAAAACATAAATTTGCCAAAAATAGAACCAGAAGAAATACATGTAGAAGAAAGTGCAGGAAAAATATCTTATGAAGATGTTGTATCTCCAGTTGATATACCTCCATTTAGTAGAAGTGCCGTAGATGGATATGCAGTCATTTCGTCTGATACTATTGGAGCATCTATAACAAACCCTATACAATTAAAAATTATGGGAGAAATAAAAGCTGGTGATGATCCAGAAAATATAAAAAATATAAACAAAGGAGAAGCTATGATAATCTATACAGGAGCTCCTTTACCTAAGGGTTCTGATTCAGTAGTTATGGCTGAAGATGCTACATATAAAGGTGAAATCGTAGAGATAAACAAGGCAGTATCTCCTTATCAAAATGTTTCCAAAATAGGAGAAGATTTTAGTAAAGGAAAGATCATCATAAATAAAAATACTATAATAAAACCATGGCATATAGGAGCTATTATATCAGCTGGGATAAAAAAGATAAAGGTCCAGAAACCTTTAAACATAGCAATATTATCTACAGGAAATGAAATAGCAGAAATAAATGAAGACTCCAAAAATAAAATCATAAACAGCACAAAACCCCTACTAAAATCAATGATTATATCAAATGGATGCAAACCAATAGATTTAGGCACGGTTAATGACGATATTGAAATAATAAAGGAAAAAATAGAGCTGGCTTTAAAAGTTTCTGATCTAATAATAACAACTGGAGGAACAAGCGTTGGAAACTATGATTTTGTTGTTGATGCCATTTTAAAGATAAATGAATCTAAAGTTTTATTCAATGGCGTTAGAATGAGACCTGGTAAGCCTACGAGTGCAGCAGTAATTAATGGAAAACCAATAATAATGGTATCAGGCTTTCCGGTTGCAGCAGTTACTGCTTTCTATGCATTTATATCTCCCACGATTAACTTTATGAGAAATATAAAAGAAGAAATACAGCCTAAGATTAAAGGAAAAATAACAAGAAGAGTTGCTAACATTGCTGGTGTTAAAACATACCTAAGAGTAAAGGTTAGAAAAAATGATAAAGGAGAAATATATATAGATCCTTTGGCTGTTACCGCTTCCGGAGTTTTATCAACCTTAACTGAGGCTAATGGACTACTTATCATACCTGAAAACATAGAAGGATATGATGAAAATGATGAAGTTGAAGTAATGTTAATATAACTTTTTAACATAGGATATAACTTATAATTACGTTTTAAACTTTTTACATAAATCAATCAAAATATCATAAGGGGCATTACTTCTAAATCCTACATCAGAAAAAGTTGATCTAAACGATTTATATCCGAGTTCTTCTAAATATGATATAAATTTAGTTAGAGAAGGCATATTAACTTTTTGATTTTGACAGATTGTATCAAGTCTCTGATGAAAATAATTTTGAACTTTCATTTCATCTAGGTATGTTTTTATAAATTTTTCACTTCTTTTAAAAGTTTCTATATAAGAAAAATTGCCCAATCTGTTTAGCATATCTTCTATAAATTTTGCATCACTTATCTCCCCAATCCATATTGGACCTAAGCAATTAAAATCGTGGCAATCCATTATTATTCCATTTTCATATTTAAAATATCCGATGTTTTTGTTTAACATATCTTCTGATTTCTTTGCTCCTTTTTCAATAAGCAAATAAATTCTTGCATAATGGTCTACGCTATAAGACATGAGAGGTTTAATTACTTTATCATAAGATGCAGAGAGATACGCAATAAAAGCGAGTAAAACCCTAATTGCTATTTCTCTATAGTGTTTTGTATTGATCAAATTAACCCTATATTTTCTTTTAGCAGCTAAATATTTAGATCCTCCCAAAACGGCTAAATCTGTAGAAGTTAAGGCTATAAGAGTTCCTTTTGACGCTATAGATATAGAAGTATCCATAAAAGGAATAACACTGCCAAATGGGTCAAGGTCTATTATATTTATTGGGTAACCTTGTTCGAACCTCAGGGATCTCATAAGAGCATTCGCTTCCCTATTATATACTTCTACATTTTTTAAACGATTTAATTCAACATTTTTTATCATAATATTATAGGAATCTTTATCTATATCATTTATTATAATTTTAGATGAATTATTTAGCTCTAAAGAATACCTTATTCCTCTTACTCCTGTAGCAGATAAAGGATCTATTGCTACAATTTCCTTATTAGGCCAATATAAATTAATAAAGGAATTTAAAGCAATTATTGACAAGTCCCTATTAAATACCATAACCGGATTATAAAACACAGATAAATGAGATGGTTCAATAATTCCTTCTGATATTTTAGCTTTTCTTGTATCTGGAACATATATTAGAGCCTTTCCTTCTCTGAGCACAGATAGCTCCATTCTGACCTCCTCCCCGCCCTAAAGGATTCCCTCAGGGTGGTTCATAGGTTTGCGGTTTATCGATTTCTTTTTGTCTATCCAATTCTTTGCAGAACATGTAATTAAAATTGAGGCTTTTTTTGCATGTCTATAGTTTTTATTTGTTCCCAAATTTATCCCTAAGTAGTTCTATGAATTCCTCTAGCGTTAAAGCTTTAGCTTTTTCTAATTCCAGTTCCTTTATTAAATTTTTCTCGTTGCTAACAACAAAGGATTTAGAATTTGTTGTATCACTAAGCTTCTCAAGATTTTGTGCCTTAGCAGAAAGAGCTTGGGCTCCTTCTTTTCCATGTCTAATTATTATTAATAATCTATTCCCTTGTTTATCCTTCGCTCCTATGTCTAATACTGTCCTCTTAGCATGATAAGTTATAAAACCTAGATCTTTTAATTCATTAGAAATTATTTTTTCTTCCAAAACATCAACAGGCTGATCTTCTACCTCTATTTTTTCTAAATGTTCCTTGCTAAATATATTTATAGGCTGGAGTATATCCTCCCCAAATATATTAACAAGCTTTTCACCTAAATCAACAGAAGGTTCTATACTTCCCCTTTCATATTCATATACTGATCTTCTTGAAACGTGAAGAATAGAAGCTACTTCACCTAAGCTCATATTCCTGCTTATCCTTTTTTCCCTTAGCTTTTCCGGATTTATCTTTACCTTAAAGCTTTCTTTATCTTGAAATATATATAAATCATTATTTTCTAGTGCTGATATTAATGTTTCGAGCTTTACTGCCTTAGCACCATTCTTTTCATAAACTACACCATCTACCATTAAAATACCTCTATTTTTTTCAGTTATTATTATAGATGGAATACCAAGCCTTAAAGAAAGGCCCAGCAATTCCGCTATTTCTCCCTTTGGAATCTCCTCTAAATCATGAGCAACTTTAATCAATAAAAATCTATCATTGTTTAATTTAACAGCTAAATCAATACTTCTTCTATTAATACTCCTTGGATAGTCAATTACCTCTATATATTCAGACCTATTGTAAAGCTCCGCAATCACCTTATACAAAAAATCTTTTGCTTTCCTTTCTGACATCTGCTTTCCTCCATTATTATCTTTTGATACGCCTACTTTATCCAAGTATTAATCAGATACTAATTAGCATTTAAATATTTTTATTATTATAATTATTTTATAATTTATAAAATCTAAATATTATTTTATATTAAAACGCTAATATTCTATCAGAACTCCTGCATAAGCTTCAGGTTCTTTCTTAATATAATAATCTATACCTCCATCTATGTCATTAATTGATTCATTGCTAATATTTTCCAACACAAGCGAGACTATTTTATTAACAATACTATCCATATCTTCGGATTTATCTATAACTACCTCGTTTTGACCAATTCTTATTTTAGGTATTTCATTAAACGTATTTAATAAATTGAAATTATTTATTATCTCCACAAAAACTGTAGTTGAATAATCATGTCTCAATACATCAGCGGCTTTAAAAGCTGCTTTTATCGAAGCGTCGTCTCCAAACATTCCTGATGATACAACAACTATAGTATTCAACCTAACCCCCTGCTCCGAGCCTATTCTATTATCACTGAATGTAATACGTATATCAGCAGATATATATGGAATAGCCCAGTATAACCTAAACTACTCAAATTAATTATTTAAGATTAGATTATATACGATATAATGAATAGAAATACCAAAAAGGTTATGTAAACATAAAACTGTTTCAATAAGTTTTCAAAATTTAAACAAAAAATGTAATAGAATCGAAAAAAGTTTTAAAAACTTTATATTAATAGATTTAACAAGCTACTATACTTACCATTTAATAGATCTAATCCATAGCCATAATGCACTTTTTGATAATTCTTTCTAAATACTTTTACCTCTTCTCTTATTTTGCCTGTGTCTTCTTTTTTAATAGCAACTTTTTCCATAAATTCAGCTATTTGATCCATCTCATCTTCTTTCATACCAAATCTAGTCATTTCCTGAACTCCTATTCTTAAACCGCTTGGATTTTGAACAGCATCTGGAGGATCATGAGGCAATAGATTTTTATTCAATATTATATTACTGTCCTCAAGCATTTTAGCTATTTTAGCTCCTCCTCCTTGAGATGATACATCAACAAGTACCTGATGACTCATAGTATAACCCATGTGCTCACCTATTACGTTAAAACCTCTTTCTGCTAAAGCCTCTGCAAGTTTCTTAGCATTTCTTGTAATTTGTTTCGCATAGGCTTCTCCAAATTCTATCATTTCAAGAGATGTAATAGCTGTTGCAGGAAGCCTATGAAGATGATGATTGCTTAGAAACCATGGAAATATTGTTTTTCCAACCTCTTTATATAACTCTTTGTCTTTAAATGCAACAACGCCTCCTTGTGGTCCAGGGAAAGTTTTATGAGTTGAGGCAGTCATTACATCTGCCCCATAATCTAATGGATTTCTCCAAGCATTACCAACAATCAATCCCAATACATGAGCAGCATCATATACAAGCTTTCCATTAACAGAATGGATTGCATTTGATATTTCCTTTACTGGATGAGGGAATAAATAAACACTTCCTCCCAAAACAGCAAATTTAGGTCTAATCTGCTCTATAACTTTTAATGCCTTATCTATGTCTACATTCATTCTTTCCTCATCATATGGCAATTCTATTTGTTTTATACTAAGAGCACCTAATGTACCAAACTTAGTGTGACTCACATGAGCCCCAGCTTGAACAGGAGCTATAACTGCTTGATCTCCTGGATTAGCCAGTATCCTGAAGACTGAAGCATTGGCAATAGTACCGCTTATTGGCCTTATATCAACCATGTCTGTATGCAATAATTTCCCCATAAGTTCATTAGACATAACTTCCAGCTCGTCAGAATATTTTGTTCCCTGATAGTATCTTTTAAAAGGTTTTCCTTCGGCATATCTATTCATAAAATCACTAACATAAACTGCTAAAGCCAAAGGGCTCATAACATTTTCGCTTGCAATCAAATTTATCGTTTCTTTAATTCTCCAAATGTTTTGAGAATTAGTTAATTCCAAAATTTTATTTATAGACTCTGCATCCATAATTCTCGCCACTTATAACTTGTTTATATAAGGATTAAATATTTTTCATTAAGAACAAAAATATTTGAAATACTATGCAAAATTTCATATATGTATTTAAATATACAATTAAAATTTTAACCCTGAAATTAAAAATTAGTAAATTAGGTGGAAAAAAAAAATGTCAATTGATTCAAAAACTAGTAAGGCTATGGCAAGATTAATTAAGAATATAACTGTACATACACTTTGGATTTATGTTTTAGCTATATTAGCAAAGGGGACTACATATCCATATCAAGTTAAGAAAAAAATAAAAGAAACATTCCATTTTAATCCACCTACTGTTACACTATATACTGTAATGTACCGTTTAGAAAAAGAAGGTTTAATAAGAAAAGCTGAAAATGGATCCTACGAAATAACTGAAAATGGAAAAACAATGCTCAAAAAGGCATCAGAAACTCTAAAAAGCTTAAGTGAGACTCTTGACCATATATAATAAATTTTTAGTATTATATTTAAAATTTTTAGACTAAAATTAATAGTGATTTTAAAAAGAAAAAGTAAATATGCTTTAATTGACAAAATTTAATGGGCAGCCAAAATGGAGGACAATTTGTCAATTAACGAAAAAGACTTAATAGAGGCAGAAATAAATTATAAGGGGTCTAAAATTATAGCTTATAAGTTAAAAGGAACATCTATATTAGTCTGTCCTATTTGCAAGCTATCATACTTTTATAGCGAAGCAGATTTGTTTAATCATTTAATTGCGCATGCAAAAGGGTTTATAGAAAAAAGAAGGGGGACACCATCAAAAATTTACAGAAAAAAAGAAGAATAAATATTAAAACTATGTTAAGTGCTATTTCTGACCTCCTCCCCGCCCTGAAGGGCGAGTTTCCTGAGGTCTAGAGGGTTACACCCCTTTTATGGGTGCTACTCTGTTATGTTCTACAATGAAAGATAGGGGTTTCTTTATTGATGATAAGATTTTACCTGTTGCTTTCTTTAATATGTTTAAAGCCCCATTTAAATCAGAATGAAGTTTATGTTTTAATGGACAATTAATGACTCCTCTAGGATTTCTCTTAACTTCTAAGTTATGATAAGCACAGTATCTGGACGTATTATATTCTATAACTTCATATACTTTAATGCTATATTCTTGTGCTTTAAGTTC
>NZ_JAWDMQ010000037.1:0-13016 GCF_046536515.1 Caldisphaera sp.
ACCTATTGTCGTCTTTCCAGTACCAGGATTTCCTGCTACCAGTATTATTGATCCTCTGTATATTTGGTTTAAAATATCGTCGAGGCCTTTAATTCCTAGCTTTGTTAAAGACAATATCCACCACTTTAGTCCTATCCATTGATAGTGTTACATTTTTTGAATATAAGCTTTTTTGTGCAAACACAAAATTATAAACTTATCTTTCCCATCAGAAATCCATCAATAAGGGCTAGCTGTTTACTTTATTTTGCACAAAATCACTGCATAGAATTTATCATGTCTTTAAAGGGTTTTTCGTCCCCATTTTCCAAAGAATTAATTACACTATCAATTTTTGATGAATCAAAATTTAATGCTCTGCATATTATTTTAAATAAAAGCCTTGCAGTGTTTTCTGATGATATTTCTTTTATCAAATTAAATGCCTGTAAAGGGTTTTCAACAACTAATAATTTAAAAGACTTCTTATAATAAGTATATGAATTATGGTTTAAATTTATATATAGGCCTAGGGCAACTTTTTTTATGGTTTCATCGATTAACTCTAATACGTTGTTGAGCCCTTTGCCCAATAAATTCACCACTTAGATATTATTTATTTTCCATTTTTTGTTTTTCGTTTCCAGATATTTAAATACTATATAATCAAAATATATAATATTCTATATTAGATAATTAAAAATTAATAAAATTATTTTTCTTTAAATAAGTGTGTTAACTATATCCTGAAAATTATTAGGCATAATTTTTTTATTTTTATTAAGATTATCATAAACCTTATCCAAATACTCTAAAAACAAAGGGCAAGTATCAAATCTACCATCTCTATCACATTTAGAATTTTTGTTTTTCATTGTAAGCATTAGAAAGCATTGTATCGTCTTCTTATCAAAATAAGGACATAACTTATATTGTGCTTTAGCGCTTTTTAACATCTTTAAAATCCATTTTTTCTTTCCATCTTGGTCGTTTGTTTGCTTTGGCTCGCTCACTTCCCTCACCTAAAAACATAGTTATTAGCTCGAGAATAATAACCTAATTAGAAAAACTACAAAATAAAGACTAAAGATAAAGATAAAATGAACAGGAAAACCCATAAAGCAATATCTAATCTTAATATTTTCTCTCCATCCAAAGGTGGTATTGGTATCAAATTAAAAGTTGATATATATGCATTTACCCAACCTATATCTTTAAGAAAAGCAGAATATAATGGAAAACCAAATGATACTATATATAAAGCTATTGCTATTACTATATTCGTTATAGGTCCACCTGCAACAGAATATAACAAACCTTTTCTTGATACTGGTCCAAGAGTCCATGTTTTGACATAACCTGGCATCAAAAGCTTAATAGGCAATATTGAAGATATAAGAGTTATTAATACACCTAAAACATTAGCTGTATATCTAGAGGCCATATGATATTTCCTTGATAAATACCTATGCATGTATTCATGCGAAATAAAGCCAACAATAATTCCTATAAATATAGGAGACATGTAAAAATATAAGTTAACTATTTGAGTCCCCCCCAAAGCTATAGTTATAGATAGAATACCCAATATCCATGACAAAGGCTCTCCAATCTCGGCAAAAATAGCTGCTTTCCATGATCTTCCTTCCAATTTCTACCCCCTCTTATTCCTTTGTTAACGGAATAAAAAATAATTAGTAATGTTCAGATTCAGAAATATTTGTGTTTTTAAGTTTGAGAACATAAAAATTAACTGGGGTATTAATTTGGTAGAGAGGGCATTAATATATGGAAGATTTCAACCGTTTCATCTAGGCCATTTGAGCCTAGTTAAATGGTCTTTTGAGCAGGGATTTGATGAAGTAGCTATATTGGTCGGCATGGCCTCTGAAAACTATACTCCTAGGAATCCGTTCACTGCAGGAGAAAGAATAGAAATGGCAAGGCTATCAGCAAAAGACAGTGGTATTCCATTAGATAAGATCATAACAGCAACGATACCTACGCTTGAAATAAGCATTGGGTGCGCATATTATGTTTTATCATACATACCAAAGGTTAAAGCAATTTTAACAAGAAATCCAGTTATAAGCAAGGCATTTGCAGATGCTGGTATCGAAGTATTAACACCACCACTTTTTAATAGAAATGAATGGAGAGGAGAAGTAATAAGAGAACTTATGGCAAAAAACGATAAGAAATGGAAGAACTATGTTACTCCTTCTGTTGTAAATTATATAGAGGATATAAATGGAATTGATAGGGTTAGAAAAATAAATTCGGAGGACTAGGATATTTTATATCTTAATATACCCGCTACTCCGCCAAATGTTTTATAAAACCAATCCGATTCAGGTAAGCTATTTGGTATTACAATAATTTTTGCACCCGATTTTTCAGCTTCTTCTTTCCATTTTTCTATATTCACATCCTCATGTAAAAGCAAGATCGAAACCATGCCCATCTCTAGTGATCTTTTAACATCATCTTCCCCATAAACAACAAGCTTGGTATTCCTCGCTAAATGTGATTTAAATGTTTCTAATGCTTCATTAGCATCTCTATAAACTGCAAATTGAACAACGTTTTGAGCTTTTATTATAACTTCTCTTAAACCCTGCTCTCCTTGATATGCAACATCTATAAGCTCTTTGTTTACTAATTGTTGCAACCTATAATCTAAATAACCACCCTTAACAAAGTCTTCTTTAGCATATCCCGGACCGGCTATTATAATTGCTTTTAGCTTCCCCATTTCTAAATATGGTAAAAAGTAATTTGTTACTCTTTCTCCTAACCTCTTTAAAAATTCATCAACCATTTGCTCTATAATCCTATCAATTCTTCGCTGACTCTGTCCACCCATCATATGCTTTCCAGGTATATAATCTTCTACTTCATCTAGAACTTCAAGCCTGCTACCTTTTAATATTCCTATGGTTGCTTGATCCCTTTCAACTATTACAATACCTACTACATCTTCATTTTGAACCATTTCCTCTAATATTTCTAAGACAAATTTCTTATCTGTTCTATAATAAAATACAGGTACCTTTTCTGGAGGGCTAAACATATCGCATATAAATTCTCCTGTTTCCATATTTTCTCCGCAAAAAGCTACTAAACCGTTTGCTGGAATTTTTTGAAGCATTGACACTCTATCCATGGCTGCAGAAACAGCTCTTTTTACAGCTTGTCTTGTTCTTTTTAGCTTAATGTTATCGCTTATTGATAGTTCATCCCTTAATAACTGTAATACATCTCCTATAGGCCTTCCTGGAGGGACGTAAAGACTCAGCAATACAGTTGCTGGCGCGTTCCATTCTTTTAATTCTTTTAACACCTGAGCTAGTTGTTTTTTATCTATCAATAGCTTTTCTTCCAAGCTCGACATCTTTATTACCTCTTGCCTACCACATTTTATTACTATTTAATGAATTCATTTTTATAGTGCAACTAGAGTTAAAAACCTTTTACTTGATTAAAATTTCCCTTTAGTAAACAAAATGATCAAATTTTATATAATTTATGAAGCTACTTTTTTATATTGTCTTTCACACATAGTTGAGGATATAGCTGATATAGCTGATATTAATGGCCTTACATTAGTATAAATTGGGTCCCTCGGACTAGAGTTCCTCATAACTACATTTGCCTTATCAGATAAAATGCAGGCCTCTACCTCCTTAACTAAGTTGTGCCCATTCTTATTATCATAAATTATTTTTTGTATCTCTATTACAAATCCTTGCAATATTGCTTTCCATTGTCTAACCAAAATTAAGCTATCATTAATAGAATTTTTAGATATTTCAAGCAACCTTTTCTCTGATTTATCCAGACCCTCTATGTATTTTATTAGCTCCATTTCAATACCTGCGAGTTCATCAAGTGACAAGGCCCTCCCCTTTTTTATTTTATATAAATAATATATATAAGGTGTAAATGTTTTAATAAAATTTAAATGTTTTAAAAATTCTTAGTTTAAAAACCTTATGTTTGCCCTTATACTTTTATTTTACTCATTTTATATCCTCATGATCAGGTTTAGAGAATTCATCATCAATCATCATAGGTAGTCATAAGACTCCTTTAAGCCTAATACCAAGGGCCAATATTTCTAGTTCTTCATATATACTGTAAAATTCCTTTTTACATTTATCAACCCTTGGGGTTTGCCCTCATTATGTTAATAAATAACTTCATTTAATAGATTAGGTTTCAAAAATCTTCCCATAGTTAAAATAAACTAATATAATTAGATTATTAAAAAGATTCTGTCAAAAAAGATTAAACATAACCAAAAAAGCTCTTTTCTACATCTATAACTGTGGCGAGCCGGATTGGGAGAAGAAGAAATTTACTGTGAAATGTGTGGCTCCCTAATAAGAGGGAAGCCTTTTAAAGCACTCGTCGATGGAACTGAAATGATATTATGCGCAAATTGTTATAATAAGCTTATGAAAAGTGGAAGAGCGTTGCCAGCGCCTGAAAGAAAGATAGAACAGAAAAAAGCCGAGAAGCCTAAGAAAACATTTAAATCTGTGGATCAATTCGAAATTATTGAAGGATATGGAGAAGAAATTAGGAAGGGAAGAGAATCAAAGGGTTGGACTCAGGCAGTTCTTGCTCAGAAGCTTAAAATAAGTGAAGCATTGCTTAAAAAAATTGAAAGTGAAAAAGTTAAACCATCCATAGATCTTGCAAAAAAGATCGAACAAATACTTAAAGTTAAAGTGCTCCAACCTGTTGAATTTGATGAAGGAGAGGAAAGCAGTTTATCCCCAGATAAAGTAACATTTGGAGATGTTGTAGTAGTAAGAAGGGATGAAGATTAATTGGACTTCGATGGAAATAATAAGAAAAAAGCTTTTTTAATTTTATCTAGTAAGTTTTATGAGCATATTGATGAAGCTTTTGTTCTTGCAGATACGGCAGGATATGAGGTTGTTGGGTTCAAGAAATTTAAAGGGGGTAAGAGGATAACAGATAACCTAATAGATATTATTAAAGATAATAAGAATGACTTAGAGTTTGATACAGTAATTTATTATGGAGATATAGAACCTTCATCAGTGTTTAAACTTGAAAAGGAAACTAAAATAAGAATGTTGGATAGGGTTCAACTCATATTAGAAATTTTTGCTCAACATGCAGGAAGTAAAGAGGCAATGCTTCAAATAGAAATGGCAAGGATTAAACATGATTTACCTATAATAAGAGAATATATTAGAAGAACTAAATTAGGAGAACTTGCTGGTTTTTTAGGCCCAGGTAAGTATGGGATTGACACATATAAAAAGCAGTTAACATCAAGGCTAGCAAAAATAAAGGGGGAACTAGAGCGATTAAGAAAAACTGAACAAGAAAGGTTGCTGAGGAGAAAGGAGCTAGGAATGATAAGCATTCCAATTGTTGGTTACGCTTCAGCAGGTAAAACTTCGCTTTTTAATTTAATAACAGGTGAGTCAAAGCCTGTTGGCCCAGAATATTTTACTACGCTTTTTCCTAAACATAAAATGATAAAATATGATGGTTTAGAGCTGGCATTTGCTGATACTGTTGGATTTATAAGAGATGTACCTCCTGAGGTAATAGAGGCCTTTTATTCAACCTTGGAAGAGGTCACAATTTCGGATATAATAGTTTTTGTTGTAGACATAACAGAGAGCGAAAAAGATATGAAAGAGAAGATATTAGCTGGAACTGATATATTAAAGAAACTGAATGCCATAAATAAACCAATAGTTTTTGCTTTAAATAAAATAGACGAGGTGAAAAGTGATAAAATTTCTAGTAAAGCCAATGCTATAAAAGAGACTTTTCCTTTTATCAATAAAATCATACCAATTTCTGCAAAGAAAAATATAGGGATTGATAATTTATTAAAAGAAATTATAAGCATAAGTAGAAACATCAAGGTATATGTTTAATATGTGAGCTACCGTTTGTCCATATACTTTCATTTCAATCATTTTTATTCATGATAGAGCGTAGGGACTTAGCCCTCAACCACCTATAAACTGTAGGTAAGTCATGTGACCCCTTTAAGCACAACGCATAGAGCTTACATTTTTGTATCACTCTCACCCTTTTAAACATAGCTTACATCAACATGAGAGGTCATCAATTTATAGTTATGGATGAAAGATTTCTATTAATATGAAAAAGAATTCAGCCCTCCCTTACGGAAAGGACTTCCGCCCCCTTAAACCCACAATAATTTAAAAAACTATGCTTTTCTTAGCAAATTAGGTATAAAAATGGAAAGCATAGAAAACCTTTCAAAGATATACGAAAAAGTCTATGTATTAAGACTAGGACATAGACCAGAAAGGGATAAGAGAATAACAACTCATGTTGCATTAGTTTCTAGAGCCTTTGGAGCGAACGGCTTTATTTTAGAAGGTATTTGCGATAAAAAGGTTGAGGAATCATTAATAAAAGCATCTAAAAGTTGGGGAGGAAGAATTGATTATTTATGTAATGTTAACGGAAAAGAATTCGTTAAAAAATGGAAGGAAGAGGGAGGGGAAGTAATTAATTTAACTATGTATGGTCTAGGCGTTGAAGGTGTTATAGATAAGATATCTTCAGTTCCTAAGAAAAAGCTCATAATAGTTGGCTCTGAAAAAGTTGAGAGGTTTTATTATGATAATTCTGATTACAATGTAGCGATAGGGTGGCAACCCCATAGCGAAGTAGCTGCTTTAGCAATTTTTTTAGATAGATTATTTAAAGGCAGAGAACTATTATATAATTACAGGGACGCACAATACAGAATAATACCATCTATAAGAGGGAAAAAGGTTGAAAGAAAATAAGGTAGAAAATAATGAAGGGGATAGTGAGGAAGAAATTCAATTAAATTATATAAATCAGCTCAGAGAATTTGTCAGACTTTTAGCGTTAAAGGCAGAAACCGATGATAAAATGGCATCAGAAATACTTGACATATTATTAAAAACAGATCCTGAAAGAGGAATTAGTGACGAAGAGATAGAAAGTATGACGTCTTATAGGCAAAGCGATGTCAGAAAGGTTCTAAGACTATTATATGATGCCAGGCTTTCAACATACAGAAGGGGTAAGCATCCAGAAACTGGGGCAACTAGATATTATTGGTATATAGATATGAGAAGCATTAGTTTAGCTATAATAAGGAGGAAAAAAGCTGTTTTAGAAAAGCTTAAGTCAAGAGTAGCATATGAAAGTAATAACGAATTTTATAAATGCCCTAAGGACAACACAAGATATACATTTGATGCAGCTTATGAATATGATTTTATTTGCCCTAAATGTGGTAGCATGTTAGAGTTGGATGATAATAAGCAATACATTGATATATTAAAGAAAAGAATTTCCCTATTAGAGGAGGAAATAAAACAGGATGAGAACAAAGTTTTCAGTTCTTGATATTTTCTCTGGTGCAGGCGGATTTTCAAGAGGCTTTAAGGATGCTGGATTTAATATTTTGGTTTCCATAGAAAATGATCCACCAGTTTCAAAAACATATAAAGCCAATTTCCCCGAAACCTATCAAATAGCCGACGATGCTAAGGAAATAGATTATAATGTTTTAAAATCTTTAGGATATCAAAGGGAAGATTTTGATGTAATAATAGCATCTCCCCCTTGCGAACCCTTTACTCCCACAAATAAAAATAGGAAAACTGATCCTATAGATAGGCTTTATTGTGATCCTATAGGACAGCTTTATTTACATGCAATTAGGATAATAAATGAACTAAGGCCTAAGTTTTTTGTAATAGAAAACGTTGCCGGTATTTTGCAAGATGATATAAAAGAATCCATATCTAAAGAATTAAAGAGGTCTGGATATAACGAGGTTTATTTTAATGTTTTATATGCCGAACATTACGGAGTTCCCAGCATGAGGACAAGGGTTTTTGTTTCAAATCTAAAACTTGAATTAAAAAAACATAACATGATAAGCGTTGGAGAAGCATTAAAGGATTTACCAAACCCCGGGGCTTATTGGCCCCCAAACCATGAAGAGCCTCAACCATTAACTAAAAGATTGAGGAAAAGAGTTTCCAACGCTAAATGGGGAAGAGCTATGATAGAATTTGAAGGAGCTGAGAATAGAAGGTTCAGAAACTTTATAAGATTAAACCCATATAGACCAGCTCCAACAGTAATGGGATCTTCTCGATTTATACATCCATTTGAGGATAGACTATTAACTGTTAGAGAGCAAGCCCGTTTAATGGGATTTCCAGATTATCATATTTTCTTAGGAGGGAGAGATTCTCAGTATAATATGGTTGGGGAAGCAGTTCCACCCCCATTATCAAAAGAAATTGCTATTTACATAATAAATTTTTTAAAGGAAAACATTGTTAACCGGGGGGTTAACAATTAAAATCCAATAAATTTTAATGAAAAATATTAAAGGTTTGTTTAAAATTAATATGCATATTCATTAAATATGGATTCCTAGAATTTGTTTTTTCTCTTCAAGCCTCTTCTTAACTTTATCAACAGCCTTAATAAAATGATCTTGATTTACATAATTAAGCTTCTCTCTAATTGCAAAAAAGCCAGCTTCAGTTGTTATAGCCTTTATTTCTGCTCCAGAAAATCCTTCGGTAATTTGCGCGATAAATTCAAGGTTGACGTCTTTAAGCTTCATATTCTTTGTATGAATCTTTAAAATCTCTAACCTCCCATTTTTATCTGGTAATGGAACTTCTATAATTCTATCAAACCTTCCTGGCCTAAGAAGAGCTGGATCTAATAAATCAATCCTGTTCGTCGCAGCTATAACTTTAACACTATCTAATGGGTCAAAGCCATCGATTTCAGCTAAAAGCTGTAGTAAAGTCCTTTGAACTTCTCTATCCCCACTTGTCCCCATTTCAATCCTCCTAGACCCAATAGCGTCCATCTCATCTATGAAAATTATTGTGGGTTTCTTTTCTCTAGCTAGTTTAAAAACTTCTCTTACTATTCTTGCACCCTCTCCAATAAACTTGTTAACAAATTGACTAGCAACTACCCTTATAAATGTAGCCTTAACCTCGCCCGCTAGAGATCTGGCAAGCAATGTCTTACCAGTTCCTGGAGGGCCATATAATAAAACGCCCTTAGGCGGATCTATACCTAAGGATTTAAAAAGGTCTTGCCTTATTATTGGAAGGCCGACAACTTCATATATTTCTCTTATTTGATTTTGTAGTCCTCCAACATCTTTAAATGTAAAGCCCGGCATTTCTTCTATTTCCATTGCTTCTACAAATGGATCATAAATGTTTGGAAGGACTTCAACAATAGTGGAACCTTTATTATTTAATGCAACTGATATTCCAGGCCGTAACTTTGAAGTATCAATATTATTTCCTACTTTAACAACAAGGTTAGGTCCGGTTGAACTCTTAACTATAGCCCTTCCATCATTTAAAACCTCTAAAAGCATCGCTTCTATATAAGGTGGTTCTAAAAGTTTAGTCATCTCTTGGCGATAATAATCAAGGTCTCTTTCTAGAGAAATTTTTATTTGTGTTAAATATCTTATCTTTTCCTTTAGATAAGAAATGTCTTCTTCATCATCGTCTTGATTAGCCTTCTTATTTGAATCACTTATTGACAATTCAATTTCACCTGATTAATAATAGCATTCATTAGTTTTTAACCTGGTAAGCTAAGTGTTGAGAAAGTTAAAAACCTTTATTAATAAGATTAATAAAACCTCAGAGTGTCCCGTTTCCTGACCTCCTCCCCGCCCTGAAGGGCGATGGTTTCCTTAGGGCGGATCATAGGTTTGATTTACAACCTTCATTTTCATCACTTCATAGCTAGTGGGTTTTACCCACCCCGCTCCATTTCAGGTAAACCAATGGATGGGCCTTCAACCCATTATCCCTATCCCTCACTGGGAGTTGCCCTTACCTCCAGATCCAAGGGACTCAGGGATATGTTTTCAACGTGTAGGGACACACATATACTTTGGCCCTGATCTAGGGCTTCCCTACACCATATCACACTGTTAGTTGGTGTTAGAGGCGTACCTCATATTTCAGTGACGCATACCCCTTTAGCAACTGTCTCAATTTTTAATAAGTTTCTAAACTTAAAAAATTACCCCACCCTAAAGAGCGAGGCTTTCAGTTGTAAAAATCTAGATAAGAAAATTTAAAAAAGCTTGTTCTACATAGGGTTTTAATAAAGGAAGTTAAACATTTTGAAAAAAGCCGAAAATTTTAGCACTATATATACTACTACACGTTCTAAAAAATTCCTTTTTTCTTTTAGTTTTTGTTCATTATTAAATAAAACAATAATACAGTAACCATTATACAAACAGTAATATTAATAATAGACTTTCTAATTTTAACTTTTCATTTTTAACACTATAATATCTCAGAAGAAGTAGTATTAGTTATAATACTAGCAATTCCTCAACATATCCTTAAGGTTTCTTGTTAAACCAACTCTAATACCAAGTCTAGGATCAGTATAAATGTAAAGTATTCCCTTGCTTTGTAAATTTCTCAACCTTTTTAACAGCCAATTATAGTCTGCATTTAGCCTTTCTGTTATTTGATCTAGATAAACATATGTTACCCCATACTTTGCGTAATGTGTAAGAAGAAATGATGTTATTTCCATTTCTTCTTCATCGATGCTATCTTTTAATTGCTGTAATACACAGGCAACTTGAGATACTCTGTTTTGTCGTTTATTGTCTGCTGAATTGGTTTTGTTAACAATAAATGACAAAGATTCCTTAGTTTTACCTTTCTCGCTGATATTGTTTTTGTCGTTTATTGTCTTTTTAATCAATTCTCCCGCTACTTTTTGTGCCAATGCAACAAACTCGTTAAATTTTTCATCAGAAGTCTTTGATATTATTTCCCTTGCGAAATCTTCACCCTTTGGAGTCAAGTACCAAAGGCCCATATCATACTCAACAAAACCTCTTTCCTTCCAATATGATAAATAGCTTGAAATATATTTTGTTTCTTTGTTTAAATATTGGGCAATTTCATTTGATCTCATTGGTCTTGATATTAATAAAATTAATATTGCATCAACTAATTTGCTTCTTGGCCCTCCCTTTTCATTATTTTTAATTTGATTTATTATTTCGTCTATATTATCATTATTCATTATTCCCCCCTTATTGTATTTTATTGTAAAAGATTTGCTTAGTAATTCTTAGTATTACTGGGGTTTCTTTTTTACAAAAATCTATTGAGCTAGGCAGCATTGCTTAGTAACTTCTATATAAAAAGAATATAGGCTTTGAAGGCATGACTTTGGAGTTATAATGATAACCCCCCGGTTAACAATTTTAGAATATTCTTTTGAACACCTTATTAGCTCATCCTGCAAATACTCTGGTAAACCTGGGAAGCCTATATCGTTATTGTCTACAAAACCTATGACCGCCATTCTACAATTGTTTGATACTATTTCATCTCTTATTTCATGTATAGAAGTTAAATCTTTAGGAGGGGAGTCCATTTCCATTATTAAAATTTCACATTCTTCTAGCCCCTCTATTTTTAATTTAGATTCAAATATTTTTAATTTAGATTCAAATATTTTTAATATCATTTCTCCCTTTTCAGTTAATTTATTATGCTTCCCCATTTGTATTATTAATCTATTTTCTTTTAGCCTCTTTAGCATAGTTTTAACAGACGCTTCCCCTAAATTGAAATATGAAGAAAGAAATGGTCTTCCTGCATCTTTATTTTTGAAAATCTTTAAGGTTTCAATGACATGGTAAATATTATATCCCGGTATTCCCCCTTTTTCAGGTTTTGTTATGTTTATTATTTGGTCTATTGCCTCGCAATCTTGTTGCTGGCAATACACTCCACGCACCTTCATCTACATCAACCCCTTGTTCTATCATGAAAACTGCAACATCATTTGGTGTTATCTCACTATTATTTAGTACTGCTCTCCTTAAATTTTCCCAAGAACCTTTTACTTTTATTCCAAAATCTTCATATAGCCATTCAACAGCTTCATTAATATCGATTTTGTTCTTCATTTGGCTTAACAATGCTTCTTTTACTGATTTCTCATAGAGCCTTCCCTTAATAGTTGCCATATTTATCCCTAATTTTTTGAGAAAATAAAAATTTATAAATAGCTATTAAAATTAATAATCTTTTACTTTTAATATAAAAAAATTTTCAGAATTTAGTTAATTTAATATAGAAAAACAGAGATATTTATAGGTTTTGCCTGAAACTAAAGAAAAGCTGGTGATATAAGTGTCTGATGGAAAAGAGGTTGAGGAAGAAAAAGTAATATCAGATAATCTTTCAGTAATATATGAGGACACGGACTTAGTTGTTTATACAGCACCGAATGAAGAGGAGTTAAAGGATATTTTATTGGATTTATTAAGGAAGAATGGTAAAATGAGCATTAAGGACTTCCATAGGTATTTATCTGGTCTGGCTAGCGAAGATAAGATTAGATATGCTTTAAACGAACTCCTTAAAGACGAGGCAGTAATTATTGATCGTCAAGGCTATTTCTATTCTATGGAACTTCTAAATAGTGGGGGCTACTCGCCTGAAGAAGTAGGAGAACTTATAGAGAATCAACCTGATGGAGAGAATTCTTTTTAATAATCCTATTATATTAGTTTATTTTAACTATAGGAAGATTTTTGAAACATAATCTATTAAATGAAGGTTATTTATTAACATAATGAGGGCAAACCCCAAGGGTTGATAAATGTAAAAGGGCTGAATCCTTTCTCATGTTAATAGAAATCTTTTTTTACCTATTTATTATCAACTAATCTTGTAGAGAGACTGCTGAGACATAAGGAGGGACAAAGATTGTTCATCAACCCGATGGGGGCGATGCCCCAAGGGTTGGTGTTTGCGAAAGGGGGAAGGAAAAGGGCTGGAGATGTGACCCTCGTGCCGTTGGGGTCGAAGGAGTCCCATGACCCACCTACCACAAGTGGGTGGTTGAGGGCTAAGTCCCTACACTTGATCATGATTGAAGATAAAATGATTGAAATGAAAGTGTAGGAACAA
>NZ_JAWDMQ010000038.1:0-12812 GCF_046536515.1 Caldisphaera sp.
CCCAGTTAAGTTAAAGATACTAAGCATATTCTCTCCACGTATAACCACATTTTCTACATTTATAAAATCTTGTTGGAGGTTCATCTGCAGCCCTTGTTTGCATCATCCAAGCTATTATTTCATCATTACCACACTTAGGACATCTAATACTTCCTTTTAATATTTGTGCAGTAGGAGGTGGAGATTCAGAATCAATAACAATAGTTTTATCTTTAGGAGTATGCTGGATCTTTTCTTTTACCTTTAGAGCATTTGATAAACTATTTTGATTTGCTTCTACCTTATATCCACATTTTGGGCAAACAAGATAGGTCTTACCTTCTATATGTTTTGGTTTCATTAAGCTCCCACATTTTGGGCAAAACATCATCGAACTCTGCACCGCTTACTCGCCTCTAATCTATATTAATTTATTGCAACTATTAACTGCTTTTTGTATTCTTTAAATACCTATCTATATTCCTTAAGAGGTTTTCATTTATACCTTTACTATTTTTAACATTTGATTTTTCTTGATATTTTTTAGAAGATTTATTTCCACAATCTATAATATCTGATAGTAAAGATTTGCAATAAGGGCATACTTTTATAATTTCCTTGCTATTTATTCTACAATTACTTGTCGCTACTCTTCTTTTGCAAATATCACAATACTCCCAAGAGAGTGTAATCCTCAATTTTACCGCCATAATTCTATTCTATATTCATTCCTTTTATTTGAATTTGCTAACTATATATTACAATTTCTAATTCTAAAGTTTAATAATTATTATTTTAAAATATATGAAACTATCTTAACATTATTTTTCGATTATAACCTTAACTTGATAAAATGAACGGCAAACCTCGTCCTTCGGGGGGTCAGTTAATCAAGAATTAATACTTCCCGTTTTTTCTATACTTTCATTTCAATCATTTTATCTTTATGATCAAGTATAGGGACTTAATCCTCAACCACCTTCAAACGGTAGGTAAGTCATGTGACTCCTTTAAACACAAAGGCGCAGGGCTCACATCTCTAATACCACTCTTACCCTTTTAAACATAGCCCACATTGGCATGAGAGGTCATTAGTTTATCAATATTGACAGCAAATATAGATTTCTATTAACGTAAAAAAGGATTCGGCCCGTATTACTTATAATTTATAATCAATTTAACTTAGGCTAAAAAGCATTACAAAATTTATTAATACAATTAAAAAAATCTAGAACCCTTTTTCTGTTTTTCCTCTTTAACAGCATAAATACCAACTATTTTTCTTATGTTACCATTATTATCACAAGGCCCTTCTATTAATCCCACAAAATCTCCTTGCCTAAAATCCCTAGTTGTTATCATGCCATTACAATCTTCTACTGTGACAAACTTTGGCCTTTTTTGCATTTCGGCCATTTTTCTTAATTCATTAGCCTGCCTGAACGTTAATAAAATAACTATTATAAGCACTACTAACAATAGTATAGCTTGATAATAAAAACTTGTATCAAAAAAGCCGCTCATTGACCAACACCCGCTGTGTTGCCAATTCCTGCTATAACTACAGTATCTCCTGGTTTTGATTCTTCTTCTATAATTTGCTTTACCCTCTCAACAGCTTTGTCTGTTCCGTCCAATATTTTCTTGTCCATTGCCATTATCGCCTCTTCCATACCCATTTTAACTATAACAGCTCTCAAAGGAATATTATATTCAGCAGCTATTCTTTCAAACATTATTTTTTCGGGTCCTGGATCACCAATAGCAGCACCTACTCCTTCTGCTATAGTCCCTGTCTCTTCTCCTTCAAATTTTAATGCCGCATCTACAGTTACTAACAAAGAAACCTTTTCTCCCTTAGCAAGAGATTCTTTAATTACTTTAGCTGTAGCTTCACCTGGTCTCCCCACAGTAGACCCTGGGCCTTTAGCCTTAACAAGAAGAATTTTCCTTCCATTATATTCGCTTTCTGCCATTACAGTATCTTCATCAATTTCTCTCCATTCTTTTTTATAATTACTTAGTTTAAGTGCAACTATAGGACCTGCTCCATCACCAACAGGAACTCCTTCAAGAAAATCATCTAATGCCTTTCTATAAATATTTGCAATTTGCATGATCTGAGGCATCATCAATGATAGATACATTATCATATACCAATTTTTAGTTTTATCGCTGCTCAACAATATGTGCTGAACATATTTGTATATTAAAAACAGGGCTGAAGAAATTTCTGCAGCCGTTGAGGCTATGCTTCTTGCCACATCATTTGCTTCAGGCATTGAAATTTCAAAGGTTTGTTTAAATTTCGTATCCCTAAGGTTTATTATATGCCTTAATCTATTAATTATATCTGTGGGTTCTATATTAACTGGATCTATAGCAAAAAAATCAATAAGCCTATCTAATGTTTTAGAGGCATCTTTAGCTTTATTTTTGTTCATAAACTCTAATGTTTTATTTCTCGCACTATTGGCCATATCGTTTAAAACTGCTAATTTATTTTTTATATCTGCTTTCCACCAATAAACTTGTAGGTAGTTTCCAAAGCCAAATAGGTATAATACAAATATCAGTACCCAAACTATGTTAATCAGCAAATATACCCAATTTTCAATCGCGGCAATTCCTACCACTTAGCTCACCGTACCTTGTTCCCCCACAGTTTTATTTTTATCCAGAGTTTAAAGATTCTGACTTTTTCTTAGCCTTAATAAAGCGATTTTCTGGGATCTTAACATTTACATCAAATTTTACCTTAATTATAATATTTTAAAATATTTTAGTATGAATTTATCAGAAATAAAATAATCAAAAGTTTTAAAAGAAACTGCTATTTCAATAATGTTGTAACAATAACTTTATCATTAAGGATTAGAAAAGTGTGTTCATATTGTGCCACTAACCCCTTCCCCGCTTCAATAAGTATTGGATAGTTAACTAAGGCCTTTTGCCTAACTAGTTCATTCAATAACACCTCAATTTTTGATGCTTCAAATTCAGAAGTGAGCCACCTTGCTGCAAACGGAAGAGCATTATATTTTTCTTGTATATAATTTAACAAATGTTGAGCATCTTCAGATATGGCTTTAGGCTTTCTTCCAGTTAATGAATAAATATATGCCTTAGGCCCATCAATTACAAATCCCTTTCCAAAAGTGCCAAAAGGTTCAATGGCTACTTGAGTTCCAGGTCTTAACCTTTTATAAAATGTACTCCTATCCGCATAATTTGGTATACTTTCCCCGGCATGTAAATTGTACCTCGATATGGTGTGACCAGTTAGATTTTTTATAGGTTTGAATCCCTTGCTTTTAATTGTAGACTCTATAGCTCTTCCTATATCATAAATAGAAATATTTGGTTCCATTATTGAAATTACATTTTCTAAAGCCTTATTAACAGTTAAGGCAAGCTCTTTGAATTGTGTTCCTAATACAACAGTAGTAGCAGTATCTGATAGATAGCCGTCTATACTTGCTCCTACATCTACCTTTATTACTCCGACGTCTGGAATTTTCATATCATCATTTATTCCTGGAGTATAGTGGGCTGCTATTTCATTAATTGATAAATTGCAAGGAAAGGCAAGTTTTGCCCCCTTCTTCATGATAGAGTTTTCTACCTCATCGCATATTTCTCTTGAGCTTGCACCAGGTTTAATCAATGATGCTCCTAGCTCTCTTGCTTCAGCCCCTATAGAGCCAGCTTTCATTAATTTTTCTATTTCTTCATTGCCAAACATTATCTCCCCCAAATGCCAATAATAAGTTAAACCTAATATTCTCGCATATTATACAGAATAACAGGTGAGCGGATTTGGGTAGTTTAATCTATTATGGCCACTCAGCTTTTGAGATAAACTCGGGAGGGAAGAAAATACTGGTAGATCCATGGATATCTAATCCTGCATCAGTTACTAAGGTAGAAAGCATTAAAAATGTTGACCTAATAGTTTTAACTCATGGTCACGATGATCATATAGGAGATACTATAAAAATTATGGAAAATAATCCTAAATCAAAAGTAGTTGCTATATTTGAGCTTGCAAATTATATTGCTACTAAAATAAATGATGAAAATAGGGTTATAGGAGGTAATATGGGAGGTCCTATGATTGTAGATAACATAAAAATAGCTTTAGTTCCAGCAAATCATAGCAGCGAAGGATTTGGATCTCCTACAGGAGCAGTAATAATTACTAATGAAGGCACTATATATCATGCAGGAGATACTGGAATAACATCTGAAATGGAACTTATAGGAGAAATATACAAACCAGATATAGCTTTGCTTCCTATAGGAGGTCATTTTACTATGGATCACAACGAAGCAGCAAAAGCCGTAGAAATGATAAAGCCAAAAGTTGCTATACCTATGCATTACGGAACTTTTCCGGTATTATATGGAGATCCTAATGAGTTTAAGAAAATAGTTGTTTCTAGAGGAGTAAACACAAACGTAGTTATATTGAAGCCCGGAGAAAAGTTTGAATTCAAGTTTTAAATAAACTACACAATTTTAAAACCCTTCATTTCTTTTTAAAAAGGTGCAAAATGACTAGGTGCAAAAAATGACTAGAATTGCAGTAATCGATGACGACAGCTGTAAACCAAAGAAATGTAATTATGAGTGCATTAGTGTTTGTCCAATAAACAAAAGCAAGAAAGGGGTTGCTATTGAAGCAGATACATCATCTAGAGGAAAGCCAATAATATATGAAGACGTTTGCATTGGATGCGGGCTATGTATTAAAGTTTGTCCATTTGAAGCAATATCAATTGCTAATTTACCAGAAGAATTAGAGGAAGAGTCTGTTCATAGATATGGAGTCAACGGATTTAAATTATATGGATTACCTATACCAAAGAATGGACAAGTTGTAGGAATATTAGGAAAAAATGGTACGGGAAAAACAACTGCAATAAAAATACTTGCAGGAGAATTAAAGCCTAACCTTGGTATACTTGATAAAGAGGTAAGCTATGATGAAATAATAAGGAGGTTTAGAGGTAGCGAGCTTCAAACGTATTTTCAAAAAATTGTTAATAAAAAAATCAGAGCAGCTCATAAAATACAATATATAGATTTAGTTCCAAGACACATAAAAGGTGATGTAAAAACTTTATTACAAAAAGCAGACGAAAGAGGTACAGCTTTAGAACTAGGAAAACAATTAGGTTTAGATAAAATATTTGACAGAGATGTGAGAAATTTAAGTGGGGGAGAACTCCAAAAGCTTTTAATAGCAGCTACGCTGAGCAAGGATGCAGATATTTACATATTTGATGAGCCTAGCAGCTATCTAGATATAAAAGAAAGGATTAATGTTTCTAAAATAATAATGAACGAGGCGAAGAGGAACAAATATTTTATTATAGTAGAGCATGACCTTGCAGTTTTAGATTACTTAAGCGATTACATACATATTATATATGGCGATCCAGGTGTTTATGGAGTAGTTTCAAAGCCTTACGGAGTTAGAGTGGGTATAAACAATTATTTAGATGGTTATTTACCTTCAGAAAACATGAGGATAAGGAAAGATCCTATACAGTTCAGGAAACTAGCTTCAGAATCAATAGTAAATACTGACAACAAAACCTACAAATATCTTGAATGGGATAATGTAAATATTGTTAGGGGTTCTTTCAAGCTTGATGTTGAAGCAGGATATGTAATGAATGGAGAAGTGGTTGGTGTAGTTGGACCTAATGCTATAGGAAAAACAACTTTTATAAAGTTTTTAGCAGGGGAGTTAAAACCTGAAAATGGTAATATAATAACTTATAGAGAATTAAAGATAAGTTATAAGCCTCAATACATAGGTCCTGAAATGTTTCCTGAAGGCTTAAGGGTCGAGGATGTCTTAAAGCTAGCTAATCCAGAATCTATTATACCGAATTCCTGGCTTTATTTAGAATTAATACAAAAGCTAAATCTAAACAAAATGTTCGATAGAGAAGCAAGATCACTAAGCGGAGGAGAAATGCAAAAACTAGCAATAGCGGCAACTTTAAGCTCAAATGCAGACCTATACTTGCTAGACGAACCTTCAGCTCACTTAGATGTTGAAGAAAGGCTTGCAATAGGAAAGATAATAAGAAGGCTTACAGAAATAAGAAAAGTAACAGCTTTTGTTGCTGAACATGATATAATAATACTAGATTTCATAAGCGATAGAATCATTGTATTTAATGGAGAGCCAGGAACACATGGGCATGCTGATGCTCCTAAGGAGACTAAAAAAGCAATGAACGAACTTTTATCTGAACTTAAGATAACCATCAGAAGAGATGCAGAAAGTGGAAGGCCTAGAATTAATAAAGAAGGCACCTATTTAGATAGATTACAAAAAACAAAAGGAGAATATTATGCTACATAAACCCTAGGTTTTATTACCTTTATTAAGAAATTTTAGATTACAAAATGTTTTTATTCTTTATATTGCAATTTATCTTTACATCCATATTTTAAACATATTCTGCTTATCAACTTTAATATCCTAGCTGCTTCGCCTTTTTCTGATTTGGAAATGGCTTTTCTAAGAGCTATCATTATATCTTCTAGCTCATTTTGTTCAAATGAATCACTAACTAAAGCTCTAGCATACGCTTCTATTAAATTAACAGTCTTCTTATCAGCAAGTTCCAAACTTAAAGGTTTGTTCTTTGCTAGATAGAGTTCATAAAGCATTATAGCACCTGCGTTTGATACATTTAATGCTTTATATTTTTGAGAAGATGGTATCGTGCAAAGTAAATCGCACTTCTTTAATTCATCTCTTGTTAAACCTACGCTTTCTCTACCTAATACAAGAGCTACCCTATTATTTACTTTTTCAGCAAGCTCTGATGCTTGCTTAGGAGTAATAGGTATCCTAAGCACATCTTTTGCTGAACTTTCATCTGATGTGCATATCGATAAATCAACACCTTCCAATGCTTTATCAATGCTATCGACAATTATTGTGTTGTATATTTGGTTAGATGCCTTTACAGCCCATCTTGATGCTTCATAAGCACTGGCTATCGGTGAAACTAAATAAATTTCATCGACATCAAAGTTCTCTGCTAACCTTAATAGATACCCTAAGTTAATTGAGCCTTCTATTCCAACAGCTACCAGCCTCAGTGATTTCATCTGTCAGCACCAGAGACCCCGTCCGTGAGGGCGGGGTAGTTTACTTTTCCTCCTGTGATTCTTTTTGTATTCTTAGTTTATTTTTCTATTACAGTTTTTATTAGCTTATAAAAACTTCAATACAAAATGTTTCTATTAAAACCTATAAACCTTTTATTATTTTTAAGTTATTTTAATAGATTTGAGATTATTTTTAAATAACTTCTGTTAATTATATTAAATTAAAAAACATATAAAATATAAAATAAAAACTTATAATCCTGTTCAACAATAATTAATTGGTGACTTCTTTGAATAATGAGAACCATGCTGCATTGCTGGCAATGAAAGAGATAGCTAACTTTGTTATAAAAGCAACTGAAGTAATTGAATTAAAAGAAATTGATAATTTTGTTAACGCGCTTATAGAAGCTTACAATATGAAAGCTAAGGTTCTTGTCATGGGGGCAGGGAGAAGCGGACTAGTTGGTAAGGCTTTTGCTATGAGACTGTTGCACATGGGGTTTAATTCGTATGTTCTAGGAGAAACCATAGTACCTAGCATTACTAAAGAAGATCTTGCTATAGCAATTTCAGGTTCTGGAAGAACGCAATTGATTGTTGACGCAGCAGATGCCGCAAAGAAAGTAGGCTCAAAAGTTATTGCACTAACAACCTTTCCCGATTCTCCTCTTGGTAGCATTGCTGACATGGTAGTAAAAATACCTGGCAGGTCAAAAATAAGCAAAATGGACGATTACTTTACAAGACAAATATTAGGTCTACATGAACCCTTAGCCCCACTAGGAACTCTATTTGAAGATACGACAATGATATTTTTAGATGGAGTAGTTTATAATTTAATGACCAAACTTAACATTAGTGAAGATCAAATGCGCAACAGGCATGCAAACATAGAATTTTAATATTTTTAAAAAAATTATTTAATTTTTATTAATTAAGGAAAAAATTAATATCCTCACTGGATTCAAATTAATTGAAAGATGCATAGGTGCTTAAATTGAATAGTGAAAGGAAAAGAATGGAATTACCAAAGAAGAAAGAAGATTTAGATAAAATAGTTGAAGAAGTCGAGGAAGAGCATGAACATGAACATCATCATGAACATGAAAACGTTGAAGACATAGTATCTGTTTTAGAGCTGTTAGTTGATTCTTTATCAGCAAATGTTAAAAACATAGATACAACTGTAAAAGCCCAAGGCAATGAATTGGTAAATATATATAGAATTCTTGCATATTTGGTTGAGGCTTGCACAAATAACGATACAAGTTCAAAAAATGAATCACTTAAAAAAGCTATAGAACTTTTAAAATAGTTTAATTTTTATATTTTAAAAATCAAATAGTCTTATCTATAACTATAAATTCTCTTTTTCCGATCCTAGTTAGTCCATATATTAAACCAAAGCCCTCAAGTAAACCAAATATAGGAAGAGTTATTATATACCTAAATTTCCCTGATTTCTTTACCCCATAAATGTAGACAAGCCAATAAACTAAACTGCCTGGTATCAAAACTAGGGCAACTATATAATAATTTACAAAGGGCAATAATATCCATAGACCTATTAACCCTAAAGTTCTTGAAAACGTTTTAATAGCTATTATTACTCTCATCGTTATTGGAGCATATCTAGAATCTTCAGTCATACCAGAATACCACCTTGCTCTTTGCTTTATTAAGTCCTTTATTGAGTTCGGACTTAAAATGCTGACCTTAGTGTTACTTTGCCATGTTTTACCATTATTTTTAACAACATCTATAGAGAAAAGAAAATCTTCAACTTTACTTGGCTTATTAAATGCGTTTACCTCTAATAAAAATGAACCTTTAACTCCCAATAGTTCCCCATGTAGACCTACATAAGGCTTTTTAATAAGACCAGTGAAAAATCTAAAAAACGATATATCATCAAGATACCTTGCAAAGTCCATAATATATGCCATATAAGATTTTCCTTTTCTGGGTAGCAAAACAGGGTTAAATGCTACATATCCTTTTTTCTCATAATATGGTATTTCATATAGGAAAGAATTGTTCAATATTAAATTATCATCATCGAGAAAAACATACCAAAAATCTGGTTTAACAAAATTTCCAACAAAATATCTTAAAGCACGACCCTTACCAAATAAATCATGTCTAAAGGATTTAGGAACGATAACTAAGTTTATATCTTTGATTTTAGAAAGTTCATCTTGCAGCTCTGCTCCTTCATCTATAACTAAATACATTGGAACCTTTAACCTTCTATGATAAGTTATGTTTTTATATAAAACATTTTTTACTTTTTTACTTGCTATACTAACTATAACCAATGCAACATTGTAAGCTCGTTCTTTTTCCTTCTTTGAACTATACAGCGTTAACGTAATTATTAAGACTATTGCATAGGCTGAAATAGCTGTCCAATCAGCCGCTACTGCGTATTTTAAGTAAGGTGATGTAGAGAAAGCGTTGTTGGTTGCGATTTCTGTGTTTTTGATTACTTGGATAACATTTTCGATAGTCAATTCTTACACCTTTTTAAAATTTTTTATTTTTTCAATAAAAAAGCTTTCCTTCCAATTTCTGCTGCAAAAACTTATTAATCTTTTCATTGTTAACTGGGGAGTTAACAATAATTTTAACCTAGGATTTTGATCCAATTTTGCTTATTTTCCCTGGAAACTCTCTTGTACCTATAATTATAGACTTCTCATTAGAGAGACCAGAAATACTTAAATGGCCTCCGTTATATAATAAATAACCTGCATTAAATTCAAAAGATATTATATACCTTCCATTGCTATCCCTCACGCATGGTGGATATAATAGCCCGTTAATTTGCCCATTCGGTATATAAACATTTAAGTTCTCAACTTTATCCGGAATAATTATTTTATTGTAGTCTTTAATTGGATCACAATGAGAGGCTATTTCATTTGGAACCCCTGTCCAGCTGTATGCCTTACCCCTATAAGTCCCCCTCCTCCAAGGTACGCATAGGTCATCAATTATTACTCCTCCAAATGAGTTTTTGCATTCAATAATATTTGTATTATTGATAAATTTATTGTAAATTAACTCAACATTCTTCTCTCCATAAATTACTAAATCTATATCAGATTCTCCATATTGCATACCTAAAGAATACGAGCCTGTGATACCTATTTGCTTTATATCTAGGTCTTTAATTAGATCAAATAAAGGTAAGCTTTCAATATACTTATAAGAATAGATAAAGTTCTCCATAAATATATCCTTAGGATTATTATAAATCATTATATCTTCTTTTTTAATGTAAGGCATCTTTATCCTATATATTGGATCATATAGCATTTTAATTTTTGAACTTTTTATTGCATCGCTAATGCCATAGGGGCCGTATTCTGAAATTATTCTGCAAAAACTCAATTTTTTTCTTTTCCATTTGCTTTCTCTACAACTCACATACTTAGGTATAACTGGTATAAGTCCTTCGGGAGACTTTATTCCAATTTCTACAGCAACCAACAAATCTTTTGTTATTATAGTAGAATCATGTCCATATCTTAATTGGGTCAACCCTTCCACCTAAATCAGGAATAATAACAAGTTTGTTTCTTTTCAGATCTAATTGTATAAACCCCTCTATAATATATTTTCCTAAAGGAAGTTCAGAATACCTGGTGTGCCATGTCATAATTTCAACTTTACCGTAGTTTTCGTTTTCCGCTAAATAAATGCTTGGCACCAAATAGTTTTCATTGTTATCATATATTTCTATCTCTCCTTTAAAATTACCCAATGTTTTATAATTACTTATACACCTAGTTTTATGAACCTGCCTTAGTATTCTAATTGTATAAGGTATGTTTGTATAGCACGAGTCTAAAACTCTTAAATTTGATAGCATTTTATAATTCTCATAAGACATTGTATCAGATACTTTATTGTATCTATTGACACAATTTAATATTAAATTCCTATTCCTTAGTTCCAATAGCTTTTCATAAATTTCTTTATTGTTACCATAAAGAAGTAAATCAATATCACTATTTTCTCTTTGAAGTCCAAAAGCATAGCTACCTATTAAACCAATATATTCTGGGTTAAGATACTTTATTAGATCTTTAATCTTTTCAGGCAAAAAATCCTTTTTATTAAAATATGTTTCCTTAGGATCATAGTATATAAAAATATCTTCATTTCTGACAACTGGAACATATCTACCAACACAATCAAGATATTTATAATATTCCTGTATATAGTTATTAAATTCGTTAAATTTAACCCTGTGACCTGATAACCTATAAGGTATTGATATAAATCCTTCTTCTGGATGCTCATAGCCTTTAACTACCCACATGATTTCAATACCATTCTTATTAGTTACTAAATGCCAGCCTTCAAACATTATTGTATTCCCTATTTACATTTACCTAATTCTCAGCTATTATAGAATATTAAACTGACCTCCTCTCCGCCCTGAAGGGCGAGGGTTCCCCTCATCTGTTCGGGATTACATCTGTCATCTGAGGGGCAGTCGGGGTGGTCAGAGATCCCCCCATCTTTTTGTATGCTTTCTTTTCAATGTTTATTACTGCTATTGTATCTCTATCAGCCTCAAAACCGCATTTATTACACTTCAGCTTCCTATAACCATTTTCAACAAGCTTTGAACCACATATTGGGCATATTGATGATGTACCTTTAGGATTGATAACAGCTATAGGTACCCCCTGCTTTTCACATTGCCAATCTATCCAATGCTCTAGTCTTCTGTAGCTTAGAATGAGCAAAGAGACTTTGTGTTCTTTTGGAAGCTTCCTTAAGTTCTCTACTAAGTTTGTCAAGTCTTCTCTATCTACTTCATATTGGTATTGCTTAGCTAAAGCTACTATTTCATGAGAAGTCTTTTTTGCCCAATCCTCTATAATGTTCCTAGCCTTCCTGTAGAAGCTTTTTATTCTTCTCTTAATGCCTCCTCTCTTAAGCGAGGCAATGTATTTGAAAGAAGAGTGCTTTTTCTGAAGGTTTTCAGCTAATTGTTTATAATGCAGAGCTCTCTCAATATTTGTATCAAACCTATATTCGCTTTTTCTATTACCTACAACTATTTGTTTTTCATTAACATCAACGGCTAGAACGCCTTTAGGATCATACTTAGCTGGCTCAGGCACACGCTTAGATATCTTAAGAATAAACTTACCATCTTTAAGTAACAATCTAGCATCTTTGTTTGGATAGCTATCATATCTCCTATCCAAGCCAATAATTTTAAGCCTATAGCCTCCCAATAGCTCTACATAATCACCTTTAATTCTATAGCTCTGCCCATATGTTAACCAAATCCTAAAATTATTAGCTCTGGGTATCTTACCTTTATTGGTATTTTTAAGCCAAGACTTAGCTATAGCAATAGCCTCTCTATAACAGTCAATAGCAATTTTAGAGGGCAAGCCATATTTCTCCTTAAGAACTTTGTATAAAAGTCTATGGGCTTTTCCAAGGCTTATTGCTTTATTCTCTATTACAACTTTTATAGAATAGTTGAGGGCTTCCCTATACCTTTTCATTAAATCTACAATTTTTTATGTGAATTGGGCTCAGGGCTAACCTTTACATTAACTGTTAAGGTTAGTAAACCCTCATTGCCCATAGACATAGTTACTCAACCTTGTATTTAGCTATATTGACTTTTCTCATGCAATTTGGGCATGTTG
>NZ_JAWDMQ010000039.1:0-12566 GCF_046536515.1 Caldisphaera sp.
AAGAAGCAAAAAACCTTATTGCATTTAGGTATTTCTCTAGAATAACGTTTAGTTTATGTCTCTTCTCTTTATTAGGGTTTAGAATCTTTCCTTGTACTGCTATTTTTATATCTGCTTTCAGGGAACATCCCCAAGTTTTTATTTTTTAACTAACTCTTTTGTACTTAACCCCCCGACCTCACGGACGGGGTCTCTGGTGCTGACAGATGAAAGATTAAAAACAAAAGTTTTTGAGTTAAAAAATAAAACTTTACAATTAAAAACTTTGCCCCTCACAGACCCGTTGGTCATCATATACTTCTCAGAAATAGCGAGCGCCTGTCATAGGGGCTATTTTATTTTTAGTTAATTGCAGTATAATATTTTTTGCTATTTCACGATAGTTCTATCTTCATTTTGTCCTAGAAGAACCTGAAGTCTCAAGATTTAAACAAAAAAATTAACATCAAATTTCTTAACTGCTATTATGATGGGCTTTTTCTTCCTAAAGAGGTTTCTCAACTTTATTGCTAGAATTAAGTTAAAAGGCTTTACCTCAATTATTTCATTTACCACTAATTTTCTGACCTCTTCCCCCACCCTGAAGGGTGAGTTTGCTGAGGTCTTAAGGGTTACACCCCTTTTATGGTACTCTATTATCCCCCAAGCCTATATTGTGGGAGAAATCGGCTCCCGCTCCTCATGCTTTAACAGTTGATCGGCTTGGAGTTATATTTTATTACACTTGTTAGTTGGGGTAGATGCATACTCATGTTTCAGTAACGCATACCCCATTAGCAACTATCTCAATTTTTAATAAGTTTTTAAATTTTAAAAAAACTTTATCCCGCCCCTAGAAGAGGCGAGGTTTGTCGTTCGCTTTATCAAAATAAGATTGCCTTTTTAATATAATTTAAAGTCAATTAAATTATATATGAGACAAAATCATATTAATTAAGTGCGCGGGGGTGCCCGAGCCTGGCCAAAGGGGACGGGCCCAGAACCCGTTGGCGTAGGCCTGCGTGGGTTCAAACCCCACCCCCCGCATTTCTTATGTCTTTAATCCATTCAATTAGATCTTGTTTTATTACACTCAATAAATCTTCTACAACCAAACTTGAATTACAATTTTTGTAATAATTAAGAGCTTTTTCAGAAACCTTACCTTTCATTAACGTTAATGCAATAAAACAATCATGGCATTCTTCACAATTTGAATAGGTTTTCAATCCAAGTTCATCTTCTATTCTTTTTCTAATTTTGTCTAAATCTTCTTCCTGAAGGTCAACAAATCTTTTGGCATTCCAATATAAAAAACAAATATCTTTACATTTCTTATTATTTAAAAATTTTTTTAAATTTTCATAAATCATATCTAAGGGTATTTTTACATACTTTGCATTATAATGATAAGCAATCTCTTTTATGCTTTCATTATGACCTCCTCTAAAAGGTATTAAGGAAACAATAATTTCATTACTTTTTGGTGTTAATTCATTAATTTTAGAAACAGGAACTAAGGTTGCATCTATATTATTTTCTTTAATTAATTTTAAAAACAAATCTTCTTGTTTTTTATCTCCCGGATCATGATATATTATTATCATCAATTTCCACCAATTTATTATAATATTTTTATCAAAGATTTTATTGAAATACATTTTTATAAGTAAAAATATGTAAACGTATATACATAAAATGAACCCAGTATATAAAATGCGCTTAATGCTAATTAACTGTTAAAGTCTTGTAGGTGCATGTGATGAACAACCAAGAATATGACATAAATAACTTAAAGCTCTATTCAATAACATACAAAGATTCTTGTTTTTATGATTTAGTAAAGCTCGGCGAAATCAAGGAGAAAATTTATAACAATGTATTTAATATAGCAAGAGGCTTAGTAATCTTATCAACATGCAATAGGTTCGAAATATATGTTGATTCAACAAATGACGACATAATACAAGAAGAGCTAAATCAAAATCTAGGTATTTATGCAAAATACCTTCATACATATTCTGGCATAGAATCTGCTATACACTTATTTAGAGTATCTTCTGGCATAGAATCTGCTATAATAGGAGAAACAGAAGTTCTATCTCAAGTCAAAAATGCCTGGGAAGAGTCAAAAAATATGGGTTATTCAAGTAAATTACTTGATTCTGTTTTCCATCAATCAATAATAGTCGGTAAGAGAGCCAGAAGCGAAACTGATATATCTAAAGGTGTTCTAGGATATCCTCAGGCTTCCGTAGAATTTGGATCAAAAATTTTGGGTAGTCTAGATAATAAAAAAATTGCAATAATAGGAGCAGGGAGCGCCGCTAAAATAATGATTGACCACATATGTTCAAAATATGATCCCAAAATAATTACTATTGCTAATAGAACTAAGGAAAAAGCAAAGATGTTAATAAACAATAGATGTAATTTTGAAGTAGAAGATCTTAATTCTATAGTTAACAAAAAATACGATATTGTTTTAATAGCAATAAAAGGTGGTCCTTTTGATTTTTTAAAAGGATTATTAAACAATAATAACCTAATTATAGACATATCTACGCCTAGCGCATTGGATAGCAACACAGTATATAACATAGAAAGCATAGAAAAATTGGTTAAAGAGAACTTCACTCATAGAATAAACCAAATACCCCTGGTAGAAAAAATTATAGAAGAGGAAACAGGAAAGCTGATCGACTATCTAAGAAAAAGATATATTGATGAAAGCATTTCAGAAATAATGAAGTATATAGATTCTCTTATTAAGTATGAAGTGGAGCAAACAAAGAAAAACATAAATAAAGGAATGAATTTAGATGATGCTCTAAGAATTGCATTTGAAAGCTTTACAAAGAAGTCCATGAGGCCTATATTTAATTTAATGCATGATTCATATAGAGACGAAATATCAGAATTAATAATAGAATACTATAAGAAAAATATGAGGTGAAGTATTTGGCATCGTTCCCTAGAATAAGACCAAGGAGATTAAGATCAATAAAATATCTAAGAGACTTAGTTTCTGAAACCTATTTAGATACATCAAAGCTAATACTTCCAGTATTTGTTAACGAATCCATAGAGAAACCTATAGAAACACCAGGCCTTGAAGGACACCTAACTTATCCCCCGAACTCAAATTATTTAGTAAATTACATAAATGAGGCCATGGAATTAGGTATCCATTCTTTTTTAATTTTCGGAATACCAAAAACGAAAAACGAGGATGGCATAAGAGCTTATGCGCCTGATGGACCGGTTCAGGTTGCTATTAAAAATATAAGGAGAGAAATTGGATGGGATCCGATAATTTTCACTGACCTATGCATATGTGAATACACAACTCATGGACATTGCGGAATTCCTATTAGTAATAAAAGAGGTACCACTATAGATAACGATTCTACATTAAAAGTTTATCAAAAGATCGCAATTTCTCAAGCACAGGCTGGATCAGATTTTATTTCTCCATCGGGCATGATGGACGGGCAAGTAAAAGCAATTAGAGAAGCTCTGGATGAAACAGGTTTTAATGATGTTGGTATAATGGCTTATTCAGCTAAATATGCTAGTTCAATGTATGGTCCATTTAGAGAAGCTGTAGATTCTGCTCCTAGATTTGGAAATAGAAAGAGCTATCAAATGGATCCAAGGAATGCAAAGGAAGCACTAAAGGAAGTTAGGCTTGATATTGAAGAAGGTGCCGATATAATAATGGTTAAACCTGCAATTCTTTATTTAGATGTGATACAGCTTGTTAAGCAGCATTATCCAGAAATCCCTTTGGCCGCATACAATGTAAGTGGGGAATATGCAATGATAAGAAGTGCCATCAAAAACGGTTTACTAGACGAGGTGCAACCTATTGTAGAATCTCTTATTTCAATAAAGAGGGCTGGAGCTGATATTATTATCACCTATTTTGCTCTAGATGTCGCAAAAATTATCAAATCTAGAAAAGAAATATTTTAAATTTTTATTCTATTTTTAAAATTTTTCAAAAAATTTTAAGCATTATTTTATAACTAGAAAGAATAGGGATTGAAGTTAAGATGTCAGAAAAAATTAAAATTACCAAGAGGCATCCTCTCTCAAAAAAAGAGGTAAAAGAATTAAAGGAAACAATTATTAGAGAGTTTCCAAATACTCCAATACAATGGGAAAAAGTAGAGATAGCAAGCTATGAAAACTTAGATATTTATATAGATAACGGTATTCCATGCATAGTAAAAACAAATAATTTAATGTTTCCTACTTTGCTTTGCTTGTTAAAGAAAGGCTATCAGTGGATCAACGGAGTAATAATAGATAGGGGAGCAACTAATGCTGTTTCTAGGGGGGCCGATTTAATGTTACCAGGAATTAAATCCATAAAGGGAGAATTTAATGAAAATTCAATAATAGCGTCATTTGATCAAGATAAAGGAGTTCCCGTAATGATAGGCAAAGCTTTGTATGATAGCAAAAAAATTGAAGAGCTCATAAAGCAAAAATCAAAAGGTAAGGCAGTTGAAAACCTTCATTATGCAGGAGATTTAATTTGGAAAATATCTGTTTCATTATAAAAACTATATTTTCCTTAAACACAAATAATATTTAGTGTTTTCTTCCAAGCCTATAGGGGGATCAAATTGAAACACAATTCCCCATAAAGAGAGAATAGTAATCTTAGATTCTTTCTCTGGTTTAACCAAATACCCATGCCCACAAAAATCATAAACATCTATATTTTCAGGTTTCTTTTTATCTACTATTATTTCTAACTTATCTCCTTCAGAAACTTTTATTATATCTCCCACCAAATCGAAATTAACTTGTTGCTTTTCATTAGATGCATTAACTATTTTAGCGTTTTGTAACTTACTTTGTATTATACTTTTAATCTCTGCCTCAATATTTACCATTTTCTTCCCCCTTTCTTAGCTCTACAATAAATTCAGATAAAAATAAAAGTATTTAAATAATTCTTTTTATGATATTTTTTAGAGAACGAGCCTACAAATAACCCCTAACTTAATATTCATTTCCTAAAAATCTGCCTTATAATAAATTTTTATAAAGTTTTTATATTTAAAAATTTTATAAAAATGCTGTTTATTTAAAGATCTATCTCTACAAATCCTTCATTATTTATTCTAACCTTATACGTTTTTAACGGAGTTTTCGAATCTGATTTAAATTCGCAAGGAACTTCTGGTTTTACTTGGGGTGGGGTGACCATTTCACCATTTAGCACATTAAATTTAGCCCCATGTAAAGGACACGTTACAATGTTATCAGTGACGTCTGTTAGCAATCCACAACCCATGTGTGAACATATAGCGTCCATACCATATAGGGAATTGTTGTATTTTACAATTAATATAGGTTTATCATCAACCATAACAACAGCTGAGTTCCTTTTTTCAAAAACTTTTCCTATAACAGATATCCTTTTAAAAGTCACATCATACACCTCAAAAAAATTATACTTAGTTTTACTTTATATATTTATACTAACATTAATAGCTTATAATCATTTTGAAACGTGTTAAAAAACAGTAAATCTAGTCTTTCAAGCCGGGAATAAATTTTTTAAATACAAGGCGTATTAAAGAAAGCAAAAGTTGAAATTTTATAATAGGAAAACACCTATATTTCATTGCGGAAACAGATTTACATCCATAAAAGGAGTTTAAAATTCAAGACCTCGGGATTTCTTAAGATCGGGGGAGATGCTAATATTAATAACAATTTTAATTTCAGAACAGAAAGAGCTTAAATATACCCTTTTCCCAGAAAATCCTAGATAAAGCTAGTGGTGCAAAAACTTGGGTGTCTTAGATATCCTGGCAAGTTGGTCAAGCTATTTACCTACAATGAAGAAACCAAAACAAAAGCTTACTCTATATAGAAAACTCGCTTGGACAGGGATAATATTAGTTATTTATTTGGTTATGGCTAATATTCCGTTATATGGTGTTCCAACGCAAGCCTTAACAAGTACTATATCTTTACAGAACATAATATTTGCAAGTAGTGCCGGGACACTGATGCAACTAGGTATAGGTCCTATAGTCACCTCAGGCTTAATATTAGAGGTTCTAGCTGGGGCAAAGATAATTGATATAGATCTGTCAAACCCAGATGACCAGCTCAAATTTACAGGAGCTATGAAAACTCTAGCTGTTTTCTTAGCAGTTATTGAAAGTATCGTTGTAATGCTCAGCGGGGAGCTTTTCCCTCCAGGTTATAGTCCCTCTATATTTATAAAAATCTTAATAGTTGTTCAACTTACTCTTGCTTCATATTTAGTAATATTAATGGATGAAGCTTTACAAAAAGGGTGGGGGCTCGGCAGCGCGATAAGTCTATTTATACTAGCAGGAGTTGCTCAAACAGTTATTTGGGATATGTTTGGATTTATACCTAAAATAGCTATGGATTTCGGCGTTATTCCAGCTTTAATTATAGATAGGAACTTATTAATATTTGCAAGACCAAACGGTTTTCCAGATTTAACTGGTCTCTTATCTACATTCGCGATAATAATTTTACTTGTTTACCTAAATGGTATGAGAGTTGAAATACCTGTAACTTCATCAAGATTAAGGGGTATTAGAAGCAGAATACCTCTTCAATTTATATATGTTACTAACATACCGATTTTATTGTTAGCAATATTGGTTGCTGACTTACAGCTGTTTGAAACACCTTTAGAAAGGTTCTTAGGAATAAACTCTATTATTTACAAAGGTTATGCAAGCCTTGTTTATTATTTATCCCCACCTAACGGAATTATTAGCGCATCAATAAATCCATTAAAAACGATAATATTTGCAATAACTTGGCTAGTCTTGTCAATATTGTTCGGATATATATGGGTAGAAGTTGCCGGACTTAATCCAAGCAGTCAAGCAGATCAGCTAATATCTGGAGGATTAGAAATTCCAGGTATGAGAAGAAATCCAAGAATTCTTGAATCCGTTTTATCCAAGTATATATATCCATTAACAGTTCTAAGCAGTTTAATTGTAGGAGCTATTGCTATAGTTGCTGCAATATTTGGCTCTTTTGGTACGGGTGCAGGAATACTTTTAGCAGTAGGAATTATATACCAGTACTACTCAATGATTAGCTATGAAAGAGCGCTAGAGGCGTATCCGCTAATTAAGAGGATTATGGGTGAAAAATGATGAACTATTTAAGAAACAAGTTCAAAGTAATTATTGTAACAGGTGTCCCTGGAGTAGGCAAAACTACAGTATTGTCTCTAATACAAGAAAAAGCAAAAAAATTAAACTTAAAAATAAAGGTGATTAACTTTGGAACTTTCATGCTCGAAACAGCTGTTAAAGAGAAGCTAGTCAACAACAGGGATGAAATGAGGCATTTAAGCCTAAGAAAACAGCTGGAGTTGCAACAATTAGCTGCAAAAAGAATAATAGAAGAATCTCTCAATGAATTAAAAGAAGAAGAGTTTTTACTAATAGATACTCATGCTATAGTTAAAACTTCATCAGGCTACTTACCTGGACTTCCAAGGCATGTATTAGATGAGTTAAAACCAGATATGATTGCTGTAATAGAAGCTGATGCAAATGAAATTTATAATAGGCAAACAAAGGACGCCTCAAGAAATAGGTCTGATTTTGGGACTGCAAAAGATATAGAAAAATTGATGGAATATGCAAGGTCTGCATCATTTGCTAGTGCAGTACATTATGCATCGACGGTAGCAATAGTTGTTAATAAAGAAAATAAAGCAGATGAAGCAGCTGAGCAACTAATACAATACATCCAAAAACTTTAGATAGATTTGGCATAATCTTAAGCAATTCTTAAAGATTATCTTGATTTCTTATATTGTATTTTAATTTATATCTATATTCTACGTATTTATCACTCGGAGAAAACTTAGGAGGGTGAGGTACTCTCAAAGATCCACCACAATATGGACATTTATCCTGGTTTAACGTATATCTTTTGCAATTAATACATCTCCTCATAAGCCATCTCATTTTATTGACCCTTAATTCTCTCAAACGAATACATTACCTTTAATTCTTTGGCTAATTTTTCTGCCTTTGAATTTAATTTATCCAAAATGTTTTCTAATGTCTTATAATCAGGTCCTATTAAATCAATCCTATACTTTGGCGATCCTATAGCATATATCTTTATATCAATGCCCTCATGTTTTTTAGCCTCTTCTTTAATATCAAGAAGTATTTTCTTTATTTTGTCTATACCATCTGGATCCATAGATCTTAAGTTTATATAAGCGCTGATTTGAACATGCTTTATTTCCACATACTTTTTAGCATAATCTAGTAAAATATCATGCCACTCTGGAGGTACTTTGGCTCTTTTTAGGGCTTCCTTACCCTCCAAGCTTGCATTTTCAAGACCAGCCATTGCATCTCCAAAATAATCTTCTAATCTCCAAATAACTTCCTTATATGCCTCATCTTCAGATTTATTAATTTGTTTAGCTGCCATCAAGATCAAATTTATTGCTTTTAAGGTCCTTTTCCAATACATCATCTTTCTCTTTCTTTCATTGTCATTTACTCTTTTAAGACTAACATCAACCTGGCCTTTATTTCTATAAACTCTAATAACCTTAACAGCCAATTTTTGGTTTTCCTTAATAACATCATTAATGTTTTTTAACGCTCTTGTAGCTACTTCGCTCCATGGTAAAAAAGCTCTTAAATCATTATATTCGTCTATAACCATATAAGCTCCGAAATCATGGACTTCTTTTATTGTGCCAACCACTATTTCTCCTACATCTGGCAAGTCTCTTCTATTTTTTAGTGCCAATTTTATCCCCAATTTTATTTTATCTTGATATTATGGATTTAAAAGAGTTTAAATATTATTTTATAACAACTATTAATTTAATTTTCAATATATTATAAATAAAAAATAAAATTACAACTGAAAGCCTCGCCCTTTAGGGCGGGGAGGAGGTCAGAAATAAAGAAACCACTACAAGAGATAATCCTAATGTTAAAATATCTCCCATACAACAAGATATTATATAAACTAATAATCCACATATCCTAAAATTATATCAGTTAATCCTATGCCAAGCATTATTTTTAATGCTGCCATTTTAATATAAAAATTTAAAAATAAGTAATCATCTCTTATCTAAATATAGCTTAAAAAACCTTCTATTATTAAAATAAATACAGGTGCTAAGTATGGATAATAATTTTATAAGCGTTCAGACAAATAAGATAGTTATTCATGGTATAGGTAAGCCTAAGGATCTTATATTACCAAATGAAATAACAGAATGGGTTAAAAAAAGCAAAACATTAAATAGAATATTAAATATATTAATAAATCATCAAAAGTTCAAGAAAAGATTATCAAACCCTATGGCTATAAGGAGCCTTCTAGTCTATTTATATGCTAAGAGAAGTAACATAGCTCCATACATTATAGCTAAAAAGTTCAATATTGCACCTGAACAATTGTATAGAATAGAAAGAGGATTAAAAAGAGATAATCTATACAATACAATAATGATCGAAATAGATCTAGATTCTCTTTAGGGGGTTGGTAAACTACCTTACCCTTACGACAGACATCCTCACATCGCGATGAGGATTTCCTATTTCTTAAAGAAACCTCAATTCCCTTAAAGCGAGAGTATCATCAAAAGAACTGTTTTGTAATGTGGAAGAGGTGTTGCAGATGGTTCACTCTCTGCATTAAGTTCCCATTCCCAAGGGTATAACTATCTATTATAGCCAAAGCATATGCATTTATGTTTTGTAATAACTATAAAAACCTTTGAGGACCATCATAACTTCAATAACGGATGAGGACTTTTGCCCGATAAGTTAAAACATTGTAAACTTTTAAAATAATTAAATTATAAAACGATTTCATAATTAAGGAATAAGTTATAAGCTAAAAAGCTATTTATAATTGCCTATAAATATTAAATATAGGGAGTAATATATATGATAAGGCCTTATGTTACTATATTTTCTACTATGACTGTGGATGGAAAAATAGCAAACAGCAATAAATATTCTAAGCTTAGTTGTAATGAAGATTTTAAATTACAGCATTATTTAAGATCTATAAATGATGCAGTTATGATAGGAGCTAATACAGCAATTGTAGATAATCCCAGCTTAACAGTAAGGCTAGTTGAAGGCTCATCGCCATATAGAATAGTTGTAGATTCTAAATTAATTATAACACCATCATTAAAAATATTTTCAGATCCTAAGAGAAGTATAATCATTACGTCAAATGATTCTGATCCGAAAAAGCTAAAAGAATTTGAAATAACTGGTGTTAAAATAATTAAAGTTGAAAGAAATAAAGGTCTAGATATGGAAACGGCATTGCGAAAACTATATGAATTTGGTATTAAAAAGCTCATGGTTGAAGGAGGGGGCCATTTAAATTACTCTTTATTATTTAAAGGTTTAGTAGATGAAATATGGATTACAATATCACCATATGCTTTTGGTGGCGGAATATCTTTTTTGGAAAAAGGAGAACTAGATGAAATCAAAGCAGAATTTTATATAAAAGAAATAAAACAACTATGCCACAATTGGGTTAATATAAGATATGGGGTATTATACCCCAAAAAATCAATCGTTTAATTTAATAAATAATACCTTTGTATGCATTTATATATATCGGATCTTTATTTATCCTAACTATATATTTAGACCTATTATATTTTTCTCCAGGATTAAATGACTTCATCTCATTTGACTTTAAATCTAGTTTCTTGTATTTTTCCTGCACATAATCTCTGTATAATGACTCCATTACATTAAAAGTACAAAATGGAACGACTCTTCCGTCAGGCATTAAATAGCTTATATTGCATCTTCTTACCCTTTCTACATCATAATTATACAGATCCATGAAGTGCATCATCCCAATAAATAGCATATGATAGTGTAACTGACCTAGCGCATCATAATTTCTCTTTATGAATATGCTAGTTAAAAGTTTGCTGAATTTAAGCTCTTTAGGCATTCTTTTTTCATCAACAAATTTCTTCAAATCCAACACTCCTTTTATCAAATGCAATTTTTTGAACATGCTATCTGTTATATCTATTCTTTTTTCGTCTAAGTATTCTAGGAAGCCTTCTATATCAAAGAAAGCGCCTATTGGTATAAATTTGGTTGGTATGCCATTAGCATCTCTCTCTATAAAAACATAGTTCGCAGATCCACACATAGGATGATTAGACATGCAGAACTGCTCAGTTTCGGTTGCCGCTTCAACAAATTTAGCGAATTTAGCTGCGACAGGTATTGGGTACCAAGTATCTCTAGATATCTGTCCATCAGTTTGCTTTTCTATTTCAATTATAGCATCTGCGATTGTTATTCTTACCTTTTCTCTTTCACTCTTCTTAATTTGACCTGACAGACTCACGGGCTGGAAATTAACTGCTCTAACAATATCTAAATGCTTACCTGCAAATCTTAATATTCCTCCTATTTCTTGGTCATTATGACCCTTTATAAGAGTAGGCACTAATACTACACTTGTCATACCTGATTTTCTAAATACTTCAAAAATATATGGTATTTCCCAATGGTTCTTAAAGTTAACTTTTGGAGAAACTCCATCAAAGCTTAGATAAACAGTATTAACACCTGCTTCCCTAAGAGTTTTAGAGTAATTTATTGCTGCTTCTGGGTCATTAAAATACATTTCAGCAAATTTTATTCCAGCTGTGTTTAATTGTATATGCCTTACTCCTTCTTCTCTAAGCATTTTCACTATTTCCGGTAAATCTTCTCTTAAAGTTGGCTCTCCTCCTGTTATTTGTATTGCCATTGTAACTCCTTGTTTCTTTAATTGTTCTATTTGGAACTTCAACAACTCTATGCTGGGCTCATAAATATATCCAGCTTTTTCTGCATAGAAAAAGCAATAATAACAACTTAGATTGCATCTATTGGTTACAACTAAATTAGCCAGAGCCGTATGATTTTCATGCATTGAGCAAAATCCGCAATTATAGGGACATGGAGCGTTTAAGCTTACATATGCTTTAATTTTGCCAGCACCTTTACCTGTTTCTTCATATTTCATCATCTTAGTATAAAGATTTGAATCACCATAATAAAGTTCTTCAATCTCTCCATGCTCTGGACAAACTTTCCTAAGAAAAACCTTTCCATCTCTTTCAAAAACTCTTGCAGGTAATAATCTTAAACACACAGGACATAAGCTTGTTGTATAATGTAAATGCTTTTCATTCTCTTTAAGCTGTGGCATTGGGCCTCCTATAGGTATTTTTCTCTCTGCAATCTCTACATAGGCCTTATTCCCTTCAGTTATAAATCTTCCGGGAGCAGGCATAGTCTTATGGACCTGCTCACTTTCTTTCTTTTTATTCACTTGAACTACTGCCAATATTTAAACCCCCTAGATACATTGCTTATTTTATATATTATATCTCCTCTTATATATGCCTAGACACTGTTTTTTAAGATTTACTTATTAATTTAATATAGTTAGAAATAATTTTTAAATATTCTTCCAATATTTATTAAACTTTTATATACTTGTATATACTATAACGATAG
>NZ_JAWDMQ010000040.1:0-12101 GCF_046536515.1 Caldisphaera sp.
ATATAAACAAATTAAATTAAGTTTTTAGATTATAAAACAAATTTAAAAGATATGTTTATAAATTCCATATATTTATATAAGTATATGGAATTATGAGGGATTCTTTATGAAATGGGTTACAAGAAAAAAAGCTATGGTTGATAGGATTGCATGTCCCTGGCTTATAAAAAAATTCATAGATCCAGAAGCAACTTTTTTATTCGTGCCTGAAGAAGAAGTCCTCAGCGTTGCAGAAAAGGAAAATGCAATACCTTTTGATACCAAAGGGGCTGAATTAAACCATTATGTAGAAAATGGAATAGAATATGTTACATTTGATGCTTTGATAAAAAAATACAATTTAAATGACCCAGCACTTTTAGAACTTGCTAAAATAGTAAGAGGCGCTGATGCTCATAAACCTTTTAACCCACCACATGAATCGATAGGGCTAAAAGCTGCAGCTATAGGCTTTAGGGAAATTTCAGAAGATGATTATCAAAATATGGAAAAACAGTTCCCTATGTATGATGCATATTATGCATATTGCAAACTAAAGATACAAGGTAAAATAAATTTTTAAATAAAACTGGGATAAAAATTGAAAATTTATGTTGGAACATCTGGTTGGATGTATCCTTGGAATAAAGGCAGATCTCTAGATTGGTATGTAAAGGAATCAGGCCTAAATTCGGTTGAACTAAATTCATCGTTTTATAGATTTCCATATAAGAATCAAATAAAATCATGGATTGATAAAGGATCTGCTATAAAGTGGTCAATAAAAGTTCACAAATCTATATCCCACACTCATAGGTTAAACAAGGATGCTATAGACGTATTTAAAAAGTTTTTAGATACGTTTAAACCAATGGATAATATTATTTCTTTTTATCTAATACAATTGCCACCATCATTTATAAAAAATGATGAAAACATAGAAAGATTATCTACTTTTATAAAAGAAGGAGGTTTAGGGAAAAGAGTTGCAATAGAGTTTAGGCATAAATCTTGGTTTAATGAAGATACAATAAGCATTTTAAAAAGATTTGACACAACTTTTGTTAGTATTAGTTCTCCTATAATTGAATACTATTATACAAGTAACGACATAATGTATTTAAGAATGCATGGGAAAACCAGGTGGTATTATTATGAATATAAAGAAGATGAACTTAAAATGGTTGCTAATAAAATTATTGAATTGAATCCTAAAGAAACTTATGTTTATTTTAATAATGATGAATGGATGCTAAGTAACGGGCTTTATTTATTAAATCTTCTTAATAAAATTCCTTAGAAATCTCTATATACGGATACGTTATTATTAATATAAGCACCGCAGAATTTACAAAAGTTCCCTTTGAGTTCATGGCCGCATATAGGACAACTATTGTATTTTGACTTATTTTCTAACTCATTATTGAACAGGTTTAGCTCTAAACCTTTTTTAAATAAGTATAGGTGAGATAATGATGGAAAGTTAATTTTATATTTTTCTTTGTATTCTTTTAGTTCATAAATATTAACTTTTTCCTTCCAATATTTTAATAAAATTTCAGAACCAGTGCCTGAAGTTATAGGAGTTTTCTCTCTTAATCCTATGAAATCTAGACCTTTATTAATAAGCCACAATCTCATAAAATACTTGCCAAACTTTTTTCCGTTTATTTTATTAATTTTGCATTTCGTTTGTATTTTAAAAGAAAGTTCTTTAGATTCATCGCTAAAGAGTGGTAATACCGTTTTTATATTTAAATATTGAGAAATTGGAACAGAATTAAAAAAGGCATTCTTTACAACGTTTTTTAGCCAATTGTTCAAATAATTTTCTGATTTATTTAATAAAAAATCATACCCGAAATATAATTCGTCCCCTCCATCACCTGTTAAAACACAATTACATCCTAATTTTTTTGCTTCTTTAAGCCCCATGCAAACTGAAATGCCTGAAATAACTTCAATTGGATCTATAGTATTCAATACCTTTAATACAATCTTTAAACAATCATTGACTTCTTCTTCATTGCTTATAAATATTTTATAATTTTTAATGTTAAGTTTTTTAGTTGCATAGTTAATGTATTCTTCATCTTTTGAATCTCTAAATAAAACTGAAATAGTTTTAGGTTTTATGGCTAATGAGGTAAGAATGAACGATGTATCGATTCCTCCGCTAAATAATAAGCAATCACAATTATTTTTTTCTGAATACTTATTAACTATTTTTGATAATTTTTCTGCATTATCGATACACATTACTAACTCACAACATTTTACTTTTTAGAAAATCTTTAAATAATTTAGTATCGTATTTATATTAGATAAATTGTTATAATTGATATAATAATTGATATGAAATAAGATACCAAAGCCAATTTTATACTATCGTCTACTTTGTTAGAGTCAGGTAAATCATAATCGCATAGCTTATAGCTATTGATTTTTTCAAGGCTTGTTTTAATAGCTCCGGCAAAGGCTGACATAGGATTTCCAGCGTTTAAGCTCTCTGTTTTTTTCCTATACTTTTTCCAGCATGAAAATAAAGATTTAACATCTTTACCCATTACGATGGATGATATGGCAAATAACATTACAGATATTCTTGCTGGTATATAATTTATTATTGTGTCAGCCTTAGCACTGATATAACCTACTTCCTTATACATGGGATCTTTAAATCCAAGAGACCCATCTAGAGTATTGATTATTCTTTGCATTAATGATCCTATTGGCCCTAACAATATTAGCCAAAATAAGGGTGATATTATGCTATCAACAAGACTTTCTGAAAGTGACTCTATAGCTGCAGAGGCTATATGGCTATAATCTAAATTATCAGTAGGTCTTCTAACTATATTGCTAACAAGTTCTCTTGCTTTATTGATATCTTTTTCTTCCAAAGATTTTTTAACATTATTTACTATTTCATATAAGAGTTTAAATGAAATCGAAGTCTTTAATATATATGATGAAGCAAAAACCCAAATGATAATGTTTACTTTGTATGAAAGATATAATATAAGTGAATAGATAAGTAAATGCGTTAATAGGACAAAAAACCAAATAAAAAATCCGTACTTTTTTGATGAAAAAGGTTTAAACATTTTTCGAGATAAAACAAATGATGTGTGAACTGGATGAATCTTGTATAAAAAACCCTTATGATATGGATAAATGAAATCTAATATTATGGCTAAAATTAAAGATAAAATTAAATAAATAGGACTTGGGTACAAAAATCTTGGCAATAAAATCATTATATTATCACCGAAATCAGCAATGAAAAAACTTCAACCAATTCTATTGTAAACCCTATTACATCTCCATTAACAAAACCAATTCTTTTTTTTGAGTCATATAATATAATTGGGATTAATATGAGCGATAATTGAGATAACAAGAGTAATTTTATTTTAGTAAAAATAAATAAAACTATTAATATTATCAAGTATAAAATAAAGTTAGTTATAAACTTATTTTTGTTTTTTGAATTTTTTATAAATAAGCTTCCTAACCCTTGATATTTAGGAATAGGAGAGAAATACGAAATTATATAGGCGGATTCTAATCCAGAGATGTAAGAAAAAAATATCGGTAAAATACTATGTATAGATGAAAATTCAGAAAACCTAATTATAATTAATACTGCTGTAAAAATAATTGCAAAGCTGCCTTTTCTAGGATCTTTTAATATTTTAATAGCATCATCTCCTTTTTTTCTAGATCCAATAACATCCGAATAGTCAGCAAATCCATCCAAATTTAGAGCTCCTGTTATTATTATGTGTATAGCGATCAGTAAAGAACCATCTATTAATGGGTTAAATTTTAATGATATACTAATTAAGCCAATTATAGAACCTTCTATGATCCCTACAATAGGAGAAAGGTATAACGCATTAGAAGCGCTTTCTAAGTTATAGTATCCTGTCGGTATAGTTGTTAAGAAAGATATTAAGCTAAGGAAATCTTCAATAATTTTTTTGCTCATTTAAAACACCGTTTATTGAATTTATTAACATTAAATTTTCTTTATGGTTTTTTATAGATATTCTTGAAAAAGATTTATCTAAACCATAAAATGAAGATGCGTCTCTAATAAATAAACCTCTTTTTATTAGTTCTCTTTTGAAATGCGGGTTTGGTAAGTTTTCATGTTTAATTAGTATGAACGATGTTCTGCTTTTATACTTAATTATTTTTTTAAGTTCTCTCATAATAAACTCTTTTTCATTAGTGATTAGATTGTTTGCATTATTTAAATAGGAACTTATAAACTCTTTTTCGTAGAGTAGGTTTGAATAAAAGCAATTAGTAATGGAATCAATAGGCCACGCTTGTAAAGAAGATTCTAAAATATTTAAGAATTTCTTATTTAAAGTTATTATTTCTCCGAGCCTTAATCCGGGAGTTGAAAACGTTTTGGTCTGACTTCTTATTATTATATAATTTTCTGAAGGATTGATTTTTTCACAATCAGAAATTTCAATAAAGGCCTCATCTATTATAATCATATTGTTGACTCTGGATGATAAATATTCCAATTCTTTTTTATCAATGCAAAATCCAGTTGGATTATTGGGCCTTGAAATTAATAACGGTGAATCTTTATTTTTTTTCAATATGTTAACTAGTTTATCTATATTTACAACAGGATCTTCATTTCTTAAATCTATTGTTGGTCTAACGAGTCTTATTTTTAAATTCTTTGACATTAGATCATAGTCGCCAAAGTTAGGTTCCAATATTATAAATTTCTTTAAATTTAAAGTTAATGGAATTATAGTTAATGCTTCATCACTTCCATTAACTGGTATTATATAGTCTTCATCTATACCCCAATAATCTGACAAAGCATTAATTAATTTCTTGTATGACGGATAATATTTATAATGTTTTTGACTTATGCACTTTTTCAATAATTTTTCTGTAAAAATTGGAGGTCCTAGAGGATTTGTTGGAGAGCTAAAATCAATAAGATTTTTGTTTTTTACTCCTCCATGTTTTCTTTTAATCATTGCATATCATCTTAGCTTTTTCATAATCCTCTATTGTATTTATATTAAGGAGGTTTTTATTATCTAGGCTATAGTTGGTCCAATTATTTAAATTATGGCCTTTTATAATTGAAATACCAATAGGGTTTCCATGTGAATCTGTTATAGTTATTATGTCATTTTTAATATTTTCTGTTGATTTTATAATATACTTTATAGTTTCGTCTGTAATGTTTGGTATATCAGAAGGAAAAATCATTATAGGTCTTTTCTTTATTGCGTTTAATATAATTCCCATATCTATAGAGTAATCAATGCCTGTTGTATAGATTAGCATTACTTCTTTGTAATTATTTTTTAAAATATATAAAAAGTTTTCTACATTTGGGGAAACAGCTATTATTGTAAACCTAAATATTTTTATTGTTTTATCTATTATATTAAATATCATTGGTTTCTTACATATTTCTACGAAAGGCTTCATATTTGAACCAAATCTTTTTCCTTTTCCGCCTGCCATTATTAATGCAATGTCATAATCCATTTATTTTCCCCTTAAAAGGTTATCATAAACTTTAGATAGGGTTGATCCTATTAATGCAGAAACTATATCATCTTCAAACATAGGCAATTGGGAAAATTTTAGTTTTTCTTTATCTTTAATTGTGTCAACCCAATATGTAGATGTTAAGCCTTTAAAACCTGATAAATAAATGCTTAAAGAAGATGCTAATGCCTCATCACTTATAATTCTTTTAGAGTCTTTTTCATACTCTTCTTTTGGCAAAAAAGGGAAGGTATTGCTTTCTCCTCTGAGATCTAGTTCCCTCGCAGCAATAATATAAGACCAAACATTAGGATCTTTTAATTCGCTCTCAAGTTCTTTGTAAACCATATTATAGACTTGTTTTTCATCAACATTTGGAACAGGTGCTTTATTATATATAATCATTGCCTCATCAACTATTTCACTTAAAGATAACCCTAATGACCTTTTGAGTATAGTATCTGCATCTCTATCAAAGGAAATTAATAGTTCATGTATCATTCTTGCTATAGAATTTCCATGAGTTGTTGCCATCCCGCTATACATAATGCCGTTGTTAGAAATTTTTGCTGCCACAGCTATTGCATCGCTAGATGTTCCAGAAGATCTTGATTTGCATCTCAACAATAAATCACTTGATGATAAGCATTTAGCTTCAGTTACAGTTCTGAAAAAATCCAGTAATCCGCTTGGTGTTAATTTTATATTAAGCCATGATATAACATTAATTGTTCCAAAACAATCTACATTGAATAACTCTTCTTGATAAATACAATTAGGTATTTCAAATCCAGCTGTTATTAATGTTCCTCCATATTCATTTTCTTTGATTTTATATTTTTTTATATCGGCTGCTGTTAAAAAAACTGGCGTGCTGCTATATTGGTTCAATTTCATTAAAATATCGTTTTTATATTTTTCAATATTTTTTACTTTAAAATTCTTATCTACTTGGTTTATTACTATTACTTTACTTCTTGTTATAGCATTTTTATGAGCTGTAGTCATTATATCCATTAAGTCTTCAAATTCTAAGATTAGATTATCATTTTCAATTATTACCTTTACCAATAGTCGTCAACCTCTCATATTCTTTGTATATTTCTTTTTTGATATCTTCAATGTCTATGCCAAAATATTTGGATAATATCATAACACCTCCTGCCCCTACTCCTTCTTTTACGTAGCCTTTCTCATAAAGCCTAAGACCTTCATGTTTTGCATCAGAAAAATCCACATCTGAAACAATTATTTCGATTCTTTTATCTATTTGCTCTATCAACTTAAAAATGTTAGATCCCTTATCATTAGCTATCCATTTTGTTGTTGCTATCTTTATTCTTTCATCTAATATATTTAATCTATGTAGTATTGATATGACTGATCCCATTTGAGTACCTCCTGCAAGTAAAACTGTTGTTACATTTTTTAAAACCCCTGCTGTAAATCCAGCTAGCGATATATGAACAGGATCTCCAACTTTATCTATTATAGTAAAAACATCATCTCCTTTGTTAATTCTTTTCAAAGCATTTTCTATTACTTTTCTTTTTAGATCTCTTGGATTATTTGGCGATGCACTACTAATAAAATCAATAGCTTTAAACCCTAATGCCTCTATTATTGACGCAGCTGTTGTCGTGCCTCCAGGTATGCTTTCTCCTAGTAAAATGATATCTTGTTTATTGGATATTATTTCACCCATAAGTTTAGATTCTTCAAATATTGCTTTTGCTGTTCCTTTTGGCATGGCATCATAAATTTCTATATTATTGCCTGGAATAGAACTTGGTATTTTTACATGAGGTACCTTAAGTTTACTATATAGGCCAGAATCTACTACAAGATATGGTATTTTGATTTTTCTTAATAAAGCTCTAGTTATAACTGCAGGCGTAGGTAAGCCTGTTGGTGTAACCGGTATTTCATTTTTTGTTAATGGTATGCCGTTTATAATATATTCCAAATCAAGCGTAGGAGTGTAAAGAGTTTCTTCACTGCTTGCTCCGGCTATGCTAATTCCATCAATTGTTGAAGTCCTAGTAGATCCTCCGACAAATATTGCTATCGCGTTCATTTTTGACTCGAATTGGATAGGGTAACCAGAAATATATATGCTTAATAATATAAAAATTTAAATAAAAATTATTTAAAATTAAGTTTAAATTTTTATTCTATAATCATTATGTTGTCTGCCGGAAAACCTAATTTTACTAATATATCTTTAACTTTTTTCCTATGATCTCCTTGTAGTTCTATTCTCCCTTCTTTATAGGTCCCACCAGCGGCTAATTCGCTCTTTAATTTTGATGCCAAGTCTTTAAAATTAACTTGTTTTTCATCTATTCCTTCAATAACAGTAACCTGTTTGCCAAACCTTCTTGTTTCGAGCCTTATTTTTATTATTTGTTCCTCAGTTGCTAATTGCTCACATATTTCCGGCGGAAGACCTCCACAATCAACAGCTTTTGACATAGGCTGGTTTAGCCACCTCACAACTTCTGTTTATTTTTATGGTTGATCTAGGAATATAAACCTTATCTTACAGCTAAAAGATAGGTGCATAAATAATGTCAGAAGAAGAGAACATGGGCGAGCCTATCGGCGAAGAGGTCCAACAAGAAGAATACTCAGGTCCCCTTTATGGAATAAAAGAGAGAGAAGTTTATTATATGTGCTTAAACTGTGGATATAAAATAAGTAAAACAGAATTAGATCAATTATATAGCATGATGTGCCCTAAATGCGGTTATAGGATTTTCATTAAATTAAGGGCTCCTCCAACTCTTGTAAAACCAAGAAAAGTCAATGCTATTTAATTAAACATTTTTCTTATTTAATGAAATGTAGCTTTTCATTATGATTTCATTTATTATTTTTGCAGCAAGGGAAGATGTTATGCCACCATTATCGTATGGCGGAGAAACTTCGACTACATCAGCTCCTACAAGTCTTTCATCTACTAGTTGGTTTATTAATGTAAGGCCTTCGAGATTTGTTATTCCACCAGGCTCAGGGTTTCCTACTCCTGGGGCATAAGAAGGATCAAAACCATCCATATCTATAGACAAATATATGTACTTGCAATCGGACATAAATCTCTTTATAGAATTTATAGAATTTACTAAACCCATTTTATAAATATCAGCAGTTTTTATTGTATTTATATTGTTTTTTGATAGTGCATAATTTCTTTCCTCTTTAGAATACGCTCTAACGCCTATATAATTGATTTTACTTCCGCCTAACAATTCTAATGATCTTCTCATTACTGAAGCATGACCATTTTTTAAACCTAGGTATTCATCTCTTAAGTCATAATGAGCATCTATAACAATTAGACATGGGTTTATATTAATTTTTTTAAATGCCTTTAAAGCTCCGAAAGTTATTGTATGCTCTCCGCCAATCATAATAGGAATCTTATTAGATTCCAGAACTTCTGATATAACTCCTGTTACTCTGTTCAATGTCTCATTTATATCACCTATCACAACAGAAATATCGCCTTCATCCATTAAACCTATTTCTTCTAAATAAACATCTGAAAAATAGCTGTTTGATTCCAATCCGGCAGCCGCTTGTCTTATAGAATCAGGACCAAAGCGGGTACCAGGCTTGTACGAAGTTGATGAGTCAAATGGTACACCTATAATTTCGTATTTTGAATTCTTGTTATTTTCTAAACCAGCGTAGTTTTTTGATGATCTTGTTAAGTAAATATCTTTCAAACTCAATACTCTCACCAGAAGATTTGTTAATCTATTTAAATAAAAGTTTTGACCTATATAAATATGAAGAAGGGTTGAGAATTTGCCTGAAGAAAACGTTTACGATAAAGTGATAGATCTTGCTAAAAGAAGAGGATTCTTTTGGCCTTCATATGAAATATATGGGGGTCAAGCAGGATTTTATGATATAGGTCCATATGGAATGGCATTAAAGAAGAAATTAATTGATATGTGGAGGGAGCTATTTATTAGAAATAATCAAGACTCAGTGGTAGAAGTAGAAACTCCAGTAATAGGACCTTCAATAGTTTATCAGGCAAGCGGACATATTGAAAATTTTACTGATCCTATAGTAAGGTGTAATGATTGTGGCAGGATTTTTAGAGCTGATCATTTAGTAGAGGAAAGGCTTAATGTGAATGCAGAAGGATTAAGTGCATCAGAATTGAGCTCATTAATAAAAGAGAAAGGATTAAGATGCCCTGTATGTAATGGAGAACTTGGAGAAGTTAAAGTATTTAATTTGCTATTTAAAACACAAATAGGCCCATATGAAGGAAATGTAGGTTATATAAGGCCTGAACTTGCACAAGGCATATTTGTTGCATTTAAGAGGATATATGAATCTTTGAGGAATAAATTGCCTTTGGGAATAGCTCAAGTCGGAAAGGTAGGCAGAAATGAAATAAGCCCAAGGCAAGGAATGATTAGGCTAAGGGATTTCACTATAATGGAAATGGAATATTTTTTTAATCCAGACAAAAAAGAATGCCATGATATTGAGAAATATTATAATGAAACATTAAATATATTGCCTTTCGAATATAAGAAAATGAATAAAAGCTTTGTTACAGTAACCGTAAAAGAAGCCATAGAGAGGAATTTCGTTATTAATCCGTGCATGGCTTATTGGATGATAATTGGAAAGCTATTATTATTAAAGATAGGCGTGCCAGAAAACAATATGTATTTTGAAGAAAAAGGGCCTAAAGAAAGAGCGCATTATTCTAGTCAAACATTTGATCATATGGTTAAGACCTCAAGGTGGGGTTGGATAGAAGTAGCAGGTTATGCGTACAGAGGGGATTACGATTTATCCAGGCATAAACAATTTAGTAATGCTGATTTAGAAGTATTTGAACCATATAAAGAGCCTATAACAATTAAGGTAAAAAAGGTTTTATTAGATAAAGCATATGCTGGTAAGAATTTTAAATCAAAAGCATACGAGTTTATGAAAAAAGTAGAGGAATTAGATGTAGATCAAGTCTTAAAAGAAATAGAAGAAAAAGGTAAGATTACAATAGATAACGTAGACATACCTAAAGAAGCATTGATAATAATTGAGAAGGAAGAAAAAGTATCAGGTAGAAAGTTTATACCGCATGTTATAGAACCATCATTTGGAACGGACAGGCTTCTTTATGTTTTATTAGAGTATGCTTATAGAGAAGTTGATGGAAGGGTAGTTTTATCATTTCCAAGATATCTATCTCCTGCAGATGCAGCTGTATTACCTTTGATAGAAGGTGATGAAAAACTAATTAGTAAGTCCAAGGAATTTTATTCATATTTAATTTCTGAGGGATTTAATATCTTATATGACGATAATGGTAGTATAGGAAAAAGATATGCAAGAGCTGATGAAATAGGTGTTCCAGTTGTTTTTACTATAGATTACCAAACGTTGGAGGATGATACTATAACAATGAGGGATAGAGACTCATGGAAACAGGTTAGAATAAATATTAGAGATGCAGCAAATTCTTTGAGGAAATTCATTTATAATTCTGCAGACCTAAGAGAACTAGGGAAAGAAGTAGAGATAAAGGGTTGATGAGATATGAGTGAAGAAGTTGATAATTCAAAGAGGATTAGTAAGGAAATTAAGCCTGAAAAAGCAGATTTAGCTAAGGCGTTATCTATTATACCTCCTGCATCTTCACTTAAAGAAAAAGGTAAGAAAGTAATAGAAAAAAGATTAAGGATTTCATATGATGAATCGGTTGAACATGGTAATGTTAAACTATCTAAAAAGTTGGCGTCACAGCTTGGCATTCAGAAAAAATTAGAAATGGTTATAGCAAGCAAGAAAAAATTAATGTTGGATGCACAAATAGATGATTCAATACAAGAAGAATTAAAAGTATTTGTCAACCCAGAACAAATGAAAGAAGAAGGAGTTGCTGATAATAGCATTGTAACTATAAGGTCAGCCCAAGAATAACGGTGAAATTTTTGAGTGATAGATGTAAAAAAGACTGTTATACTTTTTCCCAAATTTTTGAACAAGATTCAGAAAGAATTGCGCAATTAATGCAAGAGCAAATTTCTTTGATTAGAAACGGTATTATAACTTATAATTCTTATTTATCGGATAATAAAGATGAAACTCTTAATGAGTTGAAAGAAATAATCTTAAGGCTTAGGGAAATTAGAAACGTAATATTAAATGAAATTAATAATTACGAAGATTTTATTAGTTGTTGCAAAGGAAAAAAGGATAAAAATATAGATCTTTTGATAGCCTATTATTTAGAGGCTGGATCTAAAAAAGAAGAAGAATTTTTGAAGGAAATATCTAATACAATAAATATAAAAGATGACCTTTTTAATTTAAGATCTTTTATAATTAAAATAAGGTCAAACAAAAATTTAATTTATGAAGATAACAGTAAAAAAGATTAATATAAAAATTCAAATAATTAATTTCTTAAGATTAAAAATTGGTTTGTTTTATATAACAAACAGCAAACATTTTGGGAAAACTAAAAATTCTTCTAAAGGATTTGGGCTTGCTTATTGTCTAATATAATTATTAAAAATATTTCAATAAATGCATAT
>NZ_JAWDMQ010000041.1:0-11386 GCF_046536515.1 Caldisphaera sp.
TACCTTGCTTACCATACCACCTTAACCTACCAGCAAAATCTATTTCCATTTTGAAATCTTTTAGAATAATTTTATGATTAACTCCATCTATTTCATATCTTGTCTAATAACAAGTAAAAGCTTCCTCTTCTTAGTATCTTTATCAATCCAATATCCTGGTGGTTTTATATGTTTAATACGATTTTGTAGTTTTCCTTTTTTTCTTTATTAAAGAAAAGAAAGATGACCAAGCTTCATTATTCTTCTGCATAACTGCTTGAGCATTAACTCCTAAATACTTTTTATATTTTTTGTAGTATTTATCCCATGTTTTATTGAAGTCCACTTTCTTTTCATGAAAGAACTGTTGCCTCCTCTCATAGTTCAACTCATTGAAGAGCTTTGATGAGATATTAGCTAGCCTTCTGAGCTTCCTTTCCTGAAAACCATTTGGAAGAAGGCGTACTACATTTGTTCTCTTATTTGTATAATTAACTTCGTAGATGCCTTCATCTGGTATTGCTGGAGAAATCGGCTCCCGCTCCTCATGTTTTAAGAGTTGACCAGACGAAGGCATCTAAAAGCATCTCAAATAGAAATAGTATTTTTGATTTAAAAATTTACCCTTCTAGAAGGGGCGAGGTTTGCCGTTCGCTTTATCATACCGTACTTTACAGAGCTATGGTAAGAAGGGTACATTAAACTTGTAATTCTTCAGACCGGGAAGTATAGAGAAATCTCTACACACTAACTATGAAGTGATGAAAATGAAGGTGGTAAATTACAAACCTATGATCCGCCCTAAAGAACTCTCTCCCTTCAAGGTGCGGAGGAGGTCATTTATGAGAAATACGCGAGATTTACAGAATCATAAGTTAAATTGTTAAAACAAACATAGGCATACAATCCATTATTCAAGTTCGCAGTAAAATTTTTACCGTAAATATATTCGTTTTCTATTAAAAATTCTCCGTTATTTGCAATCAAATTGAAGAATATATTTTGATTGCAATTAGTATTATATGCAATTCCATTAATAAAATTGTAAATAATGCTCTGGTTAATATCTATACCTGAATAATATATTTTAGGATTATAATTGTTGTTAGAAGTAAAATAAAAATAATTATTTATATTAGCAATCATAATCGGATTCAATATAAATGGGGATACATTAGCTGGATGTAAAATTAAATAATATTTTAAACCATTTGTATTTTTTAGAGTAAAAGCTGGTATAGAATCATAATAATAAATTAAGTAAGGAAAATAAACAAGATAAGAATTATAATACTTTGCCTGAAAAATGTGAAAGCTATTATCAATGATTCTTGATATATTTCCAAAAGAAGTATTAAACACTAACTCTGGGTATTGAAAATTCATAATAGAAATCGCTTTATGCAGGTTATATGTAATACTGGGACTCTGATTTGATAATAGTAATTTATACTCAATATAATTGTAGTGTGGAAGCAAAAAATATGATTTAGTATAATTATATTTGTATAGTTTTTCTAGTTCAAGAGATATATTTATGTTAAACGATTGAGACAACCCAATATTTGAATAATAAAAAACTAGAGGTCCAGAGGTTATAGTATATCCATTTAATTCTCCTGCACCTACATATGTTGCCTGATTATTATTACCGTTAATTAGAGTATTGGTATAATTTAATGTACCAGTATAATTATTTATGTTCCCATACAAAGACAATATAGGAGCGTTATTTGAAGTTATAGGCATTAAAAATACAGAAGCAGTAAAAACAATATTCCCTCTTATATTACCCTTAATTAAATAAAATGCTGTATTATTTGAATAAATATATACATAAATAACACAATTTTGATTACTATAATAAACTCCTGCAAACAATTCTAATTTCGTATTATTAATATAGTAACTGCCAAGATATATCATGCCATTATTATTGATGTAAAATTTCGTTCTATTGATATTAAATGTGATATTCAAATTATTATTAATGTTTCCACTTACATTAATGTTAAATTGCTTTGTAATGTTAACATAATAATAATTTACGTTTGGAGGAGTAAATGATACAAAATAAGAATTGTTAAATAATGTACTTGAGTCTTTATCATAATTTTTTTCCAGAGAAACATTACTTGCTAAAAACCTGCAAGAAAAATAATCAAGGCTAGGATTCGTTAGAATTTTGTTAAGACTTGGATCGTAGTAAGGATCGTATGTTATTATAGTTCCATGGTCAGTAACTAAAAATACAGAAACATTTTGTGTGCAGTTATAATCTTTTATTAATGGAATAACGCTAAATTTGGTATATAGGTTTATTGGTTTTATAATTTCTTGATTTCCTAACACAATGAGCATATATGATAAATTTATGGGATAGTAGCTTTCTATTAATAAATAAAGGCCACTGCTATTATAAATCATACTCATCAAAGGAGGGTCATAGGTCTCAAAAATCCTTTTTTGATATATGTTCATAATTTTATATGATTCATTAATGTCCTTTAGATAAAAATTATAAAAAAATGTTAAAGATACCAATACAATCGTTAAAACTATAATACTTCCAACCATTTCACTTAAATTTCTTCTCAACGAATCCCCCCTAAATAATAAACGTATTTTAAAAGAGACCTTACTCGAAAATAATAAATATGCGAAACTAATCTTTTGAAACTAAAAGAAATTGATTTGCTAATATAAAAGGTTCACTATTAAATATGAAATTAAATATAAATTAGAATTAATATAAACTATAGTTGTATATAATTATAGGGAGAAAAATGGATAGGGTACTATACGTAATAGAAAACAATGGATATAGCATTAATGATTTAAATAGTTTAAAAGATAAACTAAGCAATCTAGGATGTCCCCATACAATAAGGGTTTCTTTAACCCATTTAGAAGTTGTAGCATTTTGCAAGGATTCAAAGATGCTGAGAGAGAAGATAACAAAATCAATCGGATCTAGAATACTAGATATTTTTATTGGAGAACCAGAAATTAAAAAAGGGAAAGAATTATCTGATTTTATATTATTTCTTGATAATGAACTATTTTGGCTTGCGCATACATTTATGGAAAATCCATGGAAATCATACAACGAAAAAAAGCTGCAATCTCTTGTCTTATATGCTGGAGCTCTAGCAAAGGCACAAGAAGGAGATAAAAGAGCTGCAATGAATTTAATTCAAATGACAAAAGATCTTGGTGGTGATGAATTTATAGATCTAAATTGCGCAATAAAACAAATAGATTTAATCTTTGCAAATCAAAGAACTTATGCATCGAAATGTCTTAATGTTGACCAAATAATAAAGTATATGAGGCCGAAAACATGAAAATAGGCCTAATAATAAATCCTATCGCAGGAATGGGAGGAAAGGTTGGATTAAAGGGTACTGATGGGAATTTATATGAAAAAGCAATAGCTTTAGGTGCAAATCCAATATCTATTAATAGAACAATGGAATTTCTGAACAACTTACACCTATACGATAAATTCACTTTTTTAGTACCGAATGGAATTATGGGAGAACATGTGATAAGACAGAGTAAGATAAAAAAATTTTTGGTTATTAATTGTGCTCACAGCGAATTTAAAACCGATAAATATGATACGATTAATTGTGCCAAAACAATGAGTAATCAAATCGATGTCTTAGTATTTTCTGGAGGTGATGGAACTGCTAGAGATATTTATGATGCTATAAAAGAATCTGTTCCTGTTATTGGAATCCCCTCTGGAGTTAAAATGTACAGTGCTGTTTTTGCTAAGAGTCCAAGAGACGCTGCTATAACCCTAGAAAATTACTACTATAAAAATGTAAATGTAAAGTTGAAGGAGGTTCTCGATATAGATGAGGATGAATTTAGAAAAAATAAACTAGTAATCAGACTGTATGGTTATATGAAATCTTTTTCGTCAGATGGAATGGTCGCTTCTGGTAAGCAAGCTGTTATCAGTATAGATGAGGATGAAATAGAAGGAATATCAAACTATCTAAAAGAAATTATGCTGCCTAACTTAATTTATATAGTTGGTCCTGGTTCCACGACATATAATGTTTTTAAAAAAATTGGTATTGAAAAAACATTATTAGGAGTTGATGTTATTAAAAACTATGAAATAATTAAAAGAGATGCAAATGAGAAAGAAATTTTAAATTTAATAAACAATGAAAGGTCTAATATAATAGTAACTCCCATTGGTGGACAAGGCTTTTTATTTGGAAGAGGAAATCAACAAATAAGCCCAGAAGTAATTAAACTCGTGGGAAGGGAAAACATTATAGTTATATCAACTAGATCTAAAATTAATTCTCTAAAATATCTTTTTGTCGATACAGGGGATCCTAAAGTTGATGAATTACTTAGAGGCTATATAAAAATTATAGTTGGATATAGACAAGAGAAAATAATGAAAATAATTTAACTATTTTTGCTTTTTTGAGAAAATAATAAGCACTCAACTTCTCTTCCATTTTCTAGTTCAATTAGCTCAGGCGTTTCATACTGATATAACTTCAACGCTACATATCCATTCTCTTGAACAATATCTTTTATAGACAACAAAGGTTTATAGTTTTCTTTTTCAATATTTATTATTTCCTTTAATTTATTAATATCTACATTATTTGCAATTAATTCCAAATCATTTTTGATTTCTATATTAGCATTTGTAAATTCTGTGAAATATTTTGTATCAATTAGGTAATCTAATGTTGGTTTAACTTCATCCGCTGTCCAACCACACGTTGGTAATGCCACAGGACATCTTGGATGGAATCTGCATCCTTTTGGAGGATTAATTAAATTAGGTGGATCGCCTTTTAATACAATTCTCATCTTAGTTCTCTTTATTTGTGGAACTGCAGATATTAACGCCTGAGTATATGGATGCTCAGGATTTTTAATAATATCGTTTTTAGTACCTTTTTCCATAATTTTACCCGCATACATAACAAAGACCCTATCTGCCATATAGGATACTACAGAGATATTGTGAGTTATTAATAGCATAGAGATATTATATTTCTCCCTTAAATCTTTAAGCAATTCCAAAATTTCTGCTTGTATAGATACATCTAAAGCACTTGTTGGTTCATCAAGTATGACCAATTTGGGATTGGTCGCTATTCCTCTTGCTAATGCAACTCTTTGTCTTTGACCTCCACTTAATTCATGCGGATATCTGAAGCTGAATTCTCTTGGTAACTGAACCTCGTCCAATAATTCATAAACTCTTTCTTTAGCTTCATTGCCATTTAAGTATCCAGTTTCTATTATTGGCTCAGCTATTATGTCTTCAATTTTCAATCTTGGATTTAATGATGAATACGGATCCTGAAACACTATTCCAACATTTCTTCTAAATTTCTTTAATTCATTTCCATGCAGCTTAGTAATAGAATATTTATCTAAAATTTTTTTGATTGCACTTTCATCTTTGTTTTTCAAGGCAATATCGAATTCATCTAATTCCTTATCAGGTATATTATATAGAATTTCTCCAGAAGTTGGTTCAATTAACCTAATCAAAAGTCTGCCTAGAGTAGACTTTCCTGAACCGCTTTCTCCAACCAAACCAACTATTTCTCCTTCTTTTATTTCTATATTAACATCTTCTACTGCTCTAATCTTAGCGTTTTTCACTCCTTTAACATCAAAAAACTTACTTAAATTTCTAGCTGCTATTATCATAACCTATCACCTTCATATAGAAAACATGAAACATAATGGTCCTCTCCAATTTTTATTAAACTTGGTCTTTTTTCAGCACATATTGGCATAGCATACGGGCATCTATCCCTAAACATACACCCCTTTGGAGGATTCCTCATGTCTGGGACTTCACCTTTTATAGCCTTTAGTTCGTGAGCTTTAATAGTTGGTATAGCTTCCATTAGCATTTGGGTATAAGGATGTTTAGGTTGATCAAATATAGAATCCTTATTGCCGACTTCTACAACCTGCCCAGCATACATTATTGCAATTCTATCAGATACTTCTGCCAATACTGATAAGTCATGTGATATAAACATATATGATGAATTTATGCTCTCTTTTAACTCTTTTATTAATTCAAGAATTTGTGCTTGAATTGTTACATCTAAAGCACTTGTTGGTTCATCAAGTATAACAAGTTGAGGACTATTAATCATTGCGGTAGCTATAACTATTCTTTGTCTTTGACCCCCACTTAATTCGTGTGGATACATATATACTATCTTGTCTGAATTAGGAATTCCTAACAAACCCAAAAATTCGGATGCTTTCTTATATCCTTCTTTAATTAATTCTTTTTTAACAATTCTTCCTATTATTGGGATTTTCGAAAAATTAGGTAATTTATTTTCCTTTTCTATTCTCTCTAAATAGTTTTTGGCAAAAGAACTTATTGGCTCGCAACACAGTTTTTCTATCATTTGTTCCTTTTTTAAATCATGTAAATCCTTCCTTCTCCAGATAGCTAATATTTGATCTTCTAAACCAACAATATCCTTTTCTTTTAAATACTGCTCAAACTTTTCATTAGGTCCATTTTCTTTTAATATTTTAACTATTGCCTTTGTATCCTCTTTTTTAGCCCTTGACCTTGATAACCTTCTACTTGCTAATAGGCCAGGGTTATGATAAAGCAGAACTTCAGCAATCTGATATCCTACTTGAAGTAAAGGATTTAATGTTGTCATTGGTTCCTGAAATACCATGGAAATCTCTTGGCCTCTTATTTTAGACATTTCATTATTTACCTTTTTTAATACATCTTCATTTTTAGATGGCTTGAATTTTTTGTTATTCTTATAATATTCTTTTAATGGCTTTAAGTAATCCTTTCCATTTATTAGTATCCTACCATCAACAACAGCTGCATTCCTAGGGATCAAACCCATAATTGCTCTTCCTAATGTACTTTTTCCACATCCACTCTCTCCAGCTATTCCTAATACCTCTCCTTTCCTTATTTCTAGATTGACTCCGTTTAATGCTTTGTAAACTCCTCTCCTAGTATAATAATGTAAATGAAAATCCTCAACCTTAACTATTGGTGCTATACTGCTTTTTAATTGATTTGATTCCATCTATAACTCACTCCTCCTCCTAGGATCGATAACATCCCTAAACCCATCACCCATAAGGTTTACTGCTAAAGCAAATAAAACTATAAACAAACCTGGTATTATCATAGCCCAAGGTGCTGTTTGTATGTACCCATAACCTAAACTAGTTAAATATCCTAGTTCGGGTAAGTTTGCCGCTGGCAAGAAACCTATAAATGCCAATGCTGATATAGTAAGCATTATAGTTCCTAAATCCAATGAAATTTGAACAAATACTGGAGGCAATGAATTAGGAAGTATGTGTTTAAACATTATCTTCAAATTGCTGGTGCCCGCTGCTCTTGCTGCTTCTATAAAAGTTAATTCTTTTGTCTCCAACGTAACACTCCTTGCATACCTTGCATATAGTGGCCACCAAACTAATATTAATGCTATCATCATACTTTGCAGAGTTCTACCTAAAACGTAACCTATAGCTATTGCTAAAACTAAGTAAGGTATACTGAAAACTATATCAGTTATTCTCATTAAAACTTCGTCTATCCATCCACCAAAATAGGTTGCTATTATCCCTATTACTAATCCAATTATTGCACCTGGTATAACTATCTCTAATGATAGCCAAAAGTCAAGCCTTATAGATTTTATAACAGCATTCAATAAATCTATCCCTGGGTATGTAGTCCCAAATGGGTGCTTTAATGAAGGCGGCTCTGGTATAGGATTTGCATAATTAGGTGTCAATTGATAAGGATGTTTAAAGGGCAAAATTTGAGGGAAAAATTGAAGTATCAAAGCATCAAATAAATAAAATAGAAAGATTATCAAACCAGCAACAGCAGATTTATTTGAAAAAAATACTTGTAAAGAGAGCTTTAGTTCTCTGAAACGATCCGGTTTAACATTACTATTTTTACTCATCTTTCATAATTCACCTCAATATCTTATCCTTGGATCTATTTTAGCGTAGATTAAATCTAATGCTAAACTGGTTACAACCAATATTATTCCAAATAATAAGGTACCTCCCATAATTCCTCCCATGTCATTGTTTATCATAGCATCGGTTAACCACATTCCAATACCTGGATAAGAGAAAACATCTTCAATTACTACTACACCACCTAAAAGACCTGCCACCAGATACCCAAAATTTGTTATAACAGGGAGAAGCGCATTGTTCTTTGCATGCAAATTTATCACAACTTTTTCAGGAACACCTTTGGCTCTAGCAAAGTTAACAAAATCTTGATCTAAAGTTTCTAGCATTGTCCCCCTCATTAACCTTACAAGAGCTGCCATAACTCCTAACGCTAATGTTACAGATGGCATTATTAGATGCAAAAATGCATTACCTGCAACCATAAAGTTCCCATGTATTAATGCATCTATAAGCAATATATGTGTTGGATATGATATACCATTATGATACCATGAAAGATCTGAGACCATACTAGGATTCACAGTTCCTGCAATGGGCAATATTTTTAACCAAACTGCAAATATTATTATAAGTATTATTCCTATTAAATACCATGGCATAGCATAAAAAGTAAGACTTCCAACCCTAATTACATTATCAGAGGGCTTGTCTCTATTAACCGCAGTATGTACCCCTAAAGGAATTGAGATTAACCATATCAATATTGCAGCAAATATAGTAAGAATTAATGTATTTGGGAAAAATATTTCTATTGCTTGCGTAACTGGACCACTAAATATTGGAGTGTTTGTTATTCCCCAATTTCCCTGGAATATTTGAGCTAACCAGTAAAAGTATTGTATATAAATGGGATCATTAAAATGGAATTTTTGATTTAGTTCAGCTATTATTTGTTGTCTTGCAGCACCAGTTAACCTTGGACTAAGATACATAGCTAGAAGTTTGTTTGTTCCTCCTATGTGGATTAAAACAAATACTATGATAGTTAACCCTAATAATGTAGGTATAAACAGCAATACTCTTCTCAAAGCGTACTGCCAGAGCTTTATAATCCATCCCCCCACACTATTAAACCTACTCTCGAGTTTAAAAAGAAATAGAAAAGAAAAAAAGTTATCGTTTAGATTTAAAAAGATTTATTTATATCGATATTTATCCTTTAACCCACCAATAATAGAGTGAGTCTGCTGCGCCACCAATCATTGGATTCTCTTCATAACTTATCTGGTTATTATACCCGTGCATGTATGGCTTTATTATCCAATATTCATTAGGCATTTGTGTATAAACAAATAGATATAGGTTAATTGCTATTTGTTCTGCTTGTTTATAATCTTGTTGTGCTAAAGTTGTATTACCTGCTTCAGCTGCATTATCTGCTTGTAATATTAAATTGTTTAATTCATTGTATTGTTGTGATTCGTTTGCATATAGTTGTGATAAAAATGTATTTCCTTGTGAAGCATAGTATTTGCTTAGGTTTTCAAAATATGATACATTCCATCCATTAGGAGCAGGGTAAGTTCCTCCTTGCAAATACATTGCGTTAACGAAATCGCTTGCCAATGGATAATCTGCTATCCATCCTAAATAATAAATTGGCATTGGGTTTCCACCAGGTACCTCATAGCTTATTATTGTTGAGAATGGTTCATATAATGGTGTAGCAGTTATATATGGGTCAATTTCATGTAATAATGATGCCCACATAGCTGCTGCAGTGAAGTCTACAGTATCACCGCTTGATACTATTATTGGGAAGTTAACTGATATGTTATAATATCCTGATTCTTCCATTAATTGTTTAGCATAAGTTAAGTTAAACGTTGGACAACCCGTTAATTCACTTGGAGGTATATAATATGGTAAACCAGGTATTATAACTCCACAATATGGACTTGCGAAGTCAAAATGATACTTTACGTTACCAACTATATCATTTAAATATTCTGTATAGTTAAAAGCATAAGCAAAAGCTTTCCTAACTAATGGATTTGCGAAGTAATATGATGGTATGCTATATGATGGATTTAATGTATGTAATGCAGATTGCGATATATTATCCACAAATGTGAAGAAAAACTCTGATAATGTTGGAAATTCATACATTGATGCCTGTCCTGATGATTCTAGACTTTCTACTAATGGTATATAATTAGATGGTAAACCAGTTACTATATCAGCTTGTCCAGATGAGAACATTTCATAGGCAGTGTTTGGATCTTTAACCCAATATATTATAACAGTGTCATTTGGTTTAGGTATTCCGGGGACTCCATTAAAGTATGGATTTGGAGCTAAAACAATACTTTGTCCTGGTGTATATGATTTAATCATATATGGTCCTGATGTTACCGGAGACCATTGAACTTGTGTATTGTAATTACCTTCATTTGCTTGTTGTTCGTATTGATAAAATCCTGCAGGTGTGAAATTAATACCTGCACCAACTTGCTCTAACCATTTGGCATCTAAAATACCTGCACCTAATGGGTCTGCTAATGCTGTAAACAAGAATTGAGGAGCGGTTGGTCTATATAGATGGAAAGTCACTGTATCTGTTTGGTTATTATAAGTTACAGCATTCATTATTTCATTAAATGCTTGAGTATCGTTTGGAGCAGTTACTGGGAACGTAAATGGTGTGTAATTAGGTATTAAATATTGGGTTAATATCCAACCTGGTGTGCCAGGAGCTCCTCCTGAAAACAACATGTCTCTTATCACTGAATACCATACATCATATGCCGTTATAGGATCTCCATTTGAGAAGTATAAGCCTGATCTTATCTTAAATGTATATTCAGTATAATTTGAATTTATGCCTCCATTTTGCTGTGTTGGTAAATATGCAGCAGCGTAAGGTATGAAAGATGTTGTTGATGAACCGTTGTAAACAATCAATGTCGCAAATATATTTGATATTACTTCAAATCCTACACTTTCATAGTCTACATCAGGATCAAAGCTATATGGTCCTCCAGGAACGTTTTCTGCAACTATTATTGTACCTTGGTTAGGTACCTTTAATGATGCAGTATATATTGAGAAGGGTGATGTAGATGATGATACAGCAACTGTTTGATATGTAGTATAATTATATGTTTGCCCTGATGATACGTTTTTAGTAATAACTGTTAAAGATACTGCATATAATCCAGGTTGACTATATGTAACATTAACTGGATTTAAAACAGGTAAGAAAGTTGTTTGATTTGCCATAACTGTTTGTGTTTGTCCATTACCAAAATTCCATAAATACTCATAAATTGTCATGTTTTGACCTGATGGTGGCTGTAAGAAACCTCCTAATAAATAAACTGTTTCACCTGTTGTGAAAACTGGGGCTGTTGGGTTTTTGCTTATGTTAAATGTAATTGTTGGAACAGTAACT
>NZ_JAWDMQ010000042.1:0-11119 GCF_046536515.1 Caldisphaera sp.
GAGTGATGAGGCCTTGTGATTAATAGTCATTAAAAGTGACTATTAGTCACGATAAAGGTCGAACTCTAACCCTTCTTCCTCTTTTTTCTTATATTCTTTGCTCTCTTCATTTCTATTAAAGTACTCTAATATTTTTGAGACGATTGATGGACCTATACCACTTATTTTTAGTAAATCTTTAGGATTAGCAGTAGCTAAATCAGCTAAACTTTTATAGCCAGAGTTATAAAGCCTTCTCGCTCTAACACGACCGATCTCTGGTATAGATATTAACTCAAATAGCTCAGGTTTAATCCCGCTCTCGATTCTTTTTTCCATCAATTTAAACTGAGCAACTACATCGTTAGGAATTCCAATTACCTCTAATATCTCTCCTAAAGATCTTGCTATCCATTTTGCATTATCAATTAAAGATGCTATATCCCCTGGACCTATATTATAATTTTCTGTTATTTTATCTTCTGGAACTTCATTAATCCAATCCTTTAAAACGAACATTGTCTTGATAACTTCAACCTCTTCCGGTCCCATCCAATCTATGATATCTACAAGTTCATATGCATCTTCCAATACCCTATCCATTATTTTATCTTCTTCCGATTTACTTACTATAAAGGGATTTATATCAGGCATTGATGAAATGATATATAAGATTATAGACTCGCTAAATTTCTTTACTTTGCCCAATATTCTCTTAAGAATTGGTATGCTCTCAGGGTCAAGATAAGTTTTTGAAGTAACGTAGCCTAAATTTGTTGAAAACAACTTATTGCTATCTGTCTGTATTAAACCCCAATCAATTAACTGCTTTATGGCAGTATTTAATAAACGTGAAATAGTTTTTTCACCCCTCTGAAGATAATATAAAGTGTTCTTATGTAAGCTCATTATGCTTTCCTCATCATTAGAAATACCTGATGCTATAGCTCCCAATACAGAATGCCTTAATCCTCTAAGTCCTGAGAGTTTGCTTTCTAGTTTTTCCAAACTTCCATTTATATATACTTGAATCAATTCTTCAGAGCTATCAGATCTCTTTGCAATTATTATAGCTTCACCGTAAGGATCCAAACCAGGCCTACCAGCTCTACCTGCTAATTGCTTATATTCGGAGACTTTTATTGGAGATCTATAACCCCTCTCATATCTATAGTATTCATCTACTATAACTCTCCTTGCCGGCAAATTAACGCCTGCAGCAAGGGTAGGGGTAGCTATTATTGCTGATATAGCATTATTTACAAATGCCTCTTCCACAATGCTCCTTTGCTCATTTGAAAGGCCTGCATGATGATATGAGACTCCATTTAAAATTAGTTGAGCCAACTCTTCTCTTAAGCTTTTAGGCCCACCTGTTGAAAGTATTTTCTTTGCATAATTCTTAGCCATATTTTTATTATAACTATAATATTGATGGAATGATGAAGCCTTTTTAGCTAGCTGTACAACCCTTTTTCTTGATTGCGCAAAAATTAAAGATTGTCCTCCATTACTTGATATGTCTATAGCCAAATCAATACTTGGCTCTTTAGATATTATACTAACTTCTCTCTTTTTACCATCGGAAAACTCTATTATACCATCTTTATAAACCCCTTCATAAAGCGGAACTGGCCTCCATGAAGAATAAACTAAATCTGCATTTAACCATCTGGCTATTTCATCAGCATTTGGCACAGTTGCACTTAATGCAACTACCTGTAAACTCGGGGTTTTGTATAATATCTTCGATATCAATGTTTCTAAAATTGGACCTCTTTTTTCATCATCTACATAATGAACTTCATCTATAACGACACATCCGATCTGTTTTAATATATCAGGTGAATTTCTTATTATAGAATCGAGCCTTTCATAAGTTGTTATTAAAACGTCAGCTTTAGGAGGTCCTTCCTCATAATCTCCTATGCTAAGCCTTACCTTGTATCCCATTTCCTCTATTTTTTTAAATTCTTTATATTTCTGAGATGCAATGCTTCTTAACGGTGCTGTATAAATAGCTCTCTTATTTTCTCTTTTTAAGGAATTTATTATTGCATCCAATGCTACAAAAGTTTTTCCAGAGGCTGTTGGAGATGCAATCAATATGCTTTTTCCGTTTTCTAAATCCTTTTCTAAAGCCAGCTTCTGCGGCGGATATAAGGTCTTATAACCCATAATTCTCATTAAATCCATTGTTATGCTATTCGTCAATCTTATTCCCATAATTCTTTCTCTGTTCAAAGGTTTTAACTTATAAACATGTTAAATTTTAAAGAAATTAATTTGATAAAGCGAACGACAAACCCCTAGAAGGGGCGGAATAAAGTTTTTTTAAGTTTAGAAACTTATTAAAAATTGAGACAGCTGCTAAAGGGGTATGCGTCACTGAAACATGAGGTACGCCTCTACCCCAACTAACAAGTGTAATAAAATAAGACTCCAGGCCGATCAACCCTTAAAGCATGAGGAGCGGGAGCCGATTTCTCCCGCAATATCGGCTTGGGGGATAATAGAGTAGCACCCATAAAAGGGGTGTAACCCTTAAGACCTCAGGGAACTCGCCCTTCAGGGCGGGGAGGAGGTCAGAATATTAATGGGCTTTATGTCAACCTTGAATAGTAAGAACTCCATAATTTTATTATTTTTAAGTAGAAGCACTCATACTTATCAATGAACTCTCTATTAAAAACGCTATTAAAACATCGTTTATTTCTAAATAGGACTTAATTTAAGAAAATTATGCTGGCTTAAAGCAGTTATTACGTGTTTCAATAATTAAGCCTTCCTTATGAACTTTTTGTATGGCCTCTATTACTTTATCTTTTTGTATTTTTTGAGTATTAACAATTTCATCAACAAGGTCGTCTAATTTTGCACAAGGTTTATCTTCAGTTAAACGCTTGAGCGTATCTACGACCAAACTCATTAGTCTTCTTGAATGAAAGCTTGATCCAGTAGTTATGATGCCTATGTCAATAGTATTTGATTCTATATCTAGACCAACACTCGTTAAAAATGATATAGTTAACCTTATTGCTTCTTCTGCATCTTCTTCTGTAATTTCATTTTTTAAAGATACTTTTGCATGTGCTTCTGCCAACCTTACTATAGCCTCAAGTTGTCTTGCCGTTATAGGAACTGGCGTTTGTCCACCCTCTTGATTTCCTATATTTAATGCACTACCCCTCAAAGTAACAAAGAAGGATTCTATCAGATTTTTTGCTTCTTCTGTTAGCTTTGGTTTAACATATCTCTTTGCATATATAACGTATTTCTTTAATAATTGCGGATCTATTTCAGGAGCAAATTTATCATAATCACTGTGAACATCTAATATATGCCTTGCTAGTCTTTGATCTCTTTCCTTATTCATTTCATCCCTAACAACAAAAATTAAATCAAATCTTGATAATATTGTTGGAGGTAAGGTAACATTATCAGGAAAAGGTTTATTTATATCATACATACCCCACTTTGGGTTACCTGCAGCCAATACGCTCGCTCTTGCATTTAACCTAGCAACAATTCCTGCTTTAGATATGCTTATTGTCTGCTGTTCCATAGCCTCATGAATAGATACCCTATCTTCTGGTCTCATTTTATCAAACTCATCTATTATTGCCAGCCCTCCATCTGCTAAAACAAGAGCGCCTGCCTCTAAGTAGAATTCTCCTGTTCTTGAATCCTTTACTACAGTTGCCGTCAATCCTGCTGCAGTAGATCCTTTACCGCTAGTAAACACTGCTCTAGGCGCAACTCTAGATGCAGATTGAAGTAATTGACTCTTTGCAACACCCGGATCTCCTACAAATAATAAATGTATATCCCCTCTTATTCTCGTACCATCCGCTGCTTGTTTAGGTATACCACCAAATAATTGTAAGGCTATGGCTTCTTTAAGATCCCAATGACCGTAAATTGTTGTACCTATGCTGGATATTATCTTTTCCCTAATCCATGGATCTCTGCTTAATTCTAATATTTTTTCTTCATCCTCTCTTGTTATACTTATTTCCTCTAAAACTTTTTCTGAAACTTTAACACTGTTTGCTTCAATATAAATCTCAAATAGAGGGCTTAAAGAAGTAACCCCTGTTTGCTGTAATTTGACAATACCAACTATTGTTACCCTATCGCCGGGCCTTGCTATATCTACTAAATCATCAATTAATTGAACTGGAATGCTTCTGGGCATTTGGCCACCAGGAACGTCTTCAGGCTTTTCTTGCACAGTTAATTCTTGCCAATCTATATATAATGATTTTCCTTTAATTAAGGTAAATTTACCCCCTGCTTCACCACAAACCGGACAAATTGTAGGTTTTTCTATCTTATCTTCAATGTATTCATTTTCTTCAGAGGGCCAATAAAATTCTGCATTACATCCCTCTTTTTCATGCCTAAATGTAGCTTTGATCATTTTACTTCTTATAGGGTGCATCCTCGTAATTATGCCTTCAACCTGTATTAACTTACCTGAATGGTTTGTTCTAATTTCTCTAATTTTTATTGTATCAAATAAACCGTATACTCTTATATGGAATTTCCCTTTCTTTTCGGCATATGATGAATCTTCGCTGGAAACTATGTCTTTTAGAGTATCACCAAATTGTATTAAAATATCATCAGGGTTGTCTATAAGAGCTTCAGCTAATGCAGTGTTGTATCTATATAAGTCAGGATAATCTATGTTTAGACTTGACATATCCATGTTCATCATTCTGTGTATTCTTTCAACATATTTAAATGTTCCTGTTGAATCCCTATAATTCCTTAAAAAATCCTTAAACTTCTCTCCATAACTTATTTGTTGTGTAACTTCTTTACTCAACTCCCATCAACCCCTTTGATAAAGACAAGACATAATTTTTCCATGAACTAATTATATCTTTGATCATAACATAGACTAAAACTTCCTCGGGCGTCATACGATCTTTTAAATCGTCACCATTAGTTTGAGACAATCTTATTATTTTTAACAACCTATTTTCTGAAAGCTCGATAAAGTTCTTTTCCGCTACTTCCCTATCATTTATAAGCATATGCGTTGGTGTTTTTGCAATTGCATTATCCAGGTTTTTTATAAGATTACCAATTTTTATATAGAAGTCTTGAGGTAAAGATGTTAATTGATTAGGAGCCTGATTCTTTTTTTCTCTAAAATGATAAGTGTTTATATAATTTATATCAACCTCTTCATCTTTAATATCAGCAACCCCAATGCTTTTTAGGTATTCTGCTTGCCACATTGGTATATCAATTTCGTCCCCTTTCTTTGCATTAATTGTTCCATCTGGAAAAGATAATACATAGTCTTTTTTCATCATAACTCTTTTTCGTCTAACTATTGAATCATAACTTAATAATTTTAGTCTTTTTTCAAATTTCAACTCCTGTACCCATTTTTTAATAGAAACGGAAACGTATAAGGAAGTTTGAGCCCTTTTATTAAATTTCCTTCTTTATTTTATTTTCTACCTTTACGTTAGTGATAAAAGTATCTGGATACATGCCATTGGAATCTTTTTCATATTGTTTAACCATATCCCATACGGCTAATAATCCAGCTGTAACGCCCGCTAATGCATCCATTTCTACTCCTGTTTCTGCCTTCGTTTTTACTTTAACAGTTATCTTTACTTTATTCTTTTCATATGAAAAATTAACACTTACCCCTGTTATTGGTAAGGGGTGAGCAAGAGGAATAATTTTAGATGCATCTTTTGCAGCCATAATTGCAGCTACCGAAGCAACTGCTTCAACATCTCCCTTTTCAATTTGTTTGTTTAATATTTTTTTAATGGTTTCTTCTCTTAATTTTATTTCACCGCTAGCCATAGCCTCTCTATATATAATGGGTTTGTTTGTAACATCTACCATTTGCGCCATTTTTTCACCAATTAAGTTTATGTGCCCAAACCTTAAAGGTTTTCAATTTCTTTAAAGATCTCATATAAACCACTTATTTTAGGATCTCTAAGGTCTATCATGTAAATTCTAAGCCTTCCATACCTTTTTTCTTCAACTATACCCATTTCCTTTAGATCCTCCATATTTTTAACTATAACATCATGATGTAAACCAGTTAGCTTAACAAGCCTTGATATATTTACTTGACCTTCTTTCATTAAAACTTTCAATATCCTTACTTTACCTTTACTTGCCAAAACTTTTTCTATATCCATTTTTCTTCACTAGTTTGGCTTTGGACTTCCTACCCTATCTAATAATATAGATTCTATTACTTCTTTCAACCTTTCTGGAGGAATATCTAAGGGTAGCCTTATTATAGTAGTCTTACCTCTAATACCTTTACCAGAAATCCTTGTCTCAACTAATCCCATGTTACTAAGGTTTTTTATGTATTCGTAAAATTGTGTGTGCTTTCTAGGTTCTTCACCATAATTACGGGCTAGATGGAAGTATTCGTCTTCAACTTCACCGCTAGTAAGCCAACCACCCTTGCCTATCAATAAATCAGATATAGACTGTAATATTAAGAGTTCATGAAGACTTAGAGACCTTATTATATCTAGCGGTATATTGGAAACAGCGTCTGCACTCAAAGCATTTCTAACATGCTTTTCTTCTATTTTATTAGAATTCTCCGCATCTGTTATCTCAGCTGCCATTCTTAAGGTTAGTATTGCTTTCCTAGCACTACCATCTCCACCTTTCGTATCTGTATAACCATAATATTCAGCTATCATGTTTAAAATTTCTTGATCGTAAGCGTTTTCATAAAGCCCTTCAATAGCTCTTTGCTCAATTATAGTCTTTAATTCCTCACTATTATATGGTCTCAAATAAACTCTGAACCCTATTTGCGATTCGACTTGAGGTATCCTTTCTTTCATATAAGTTAAAACTCTAAAGTCTTGAGAAACCAAAAGAAAATTGAGCCTATTTATATTATCTTTAGGAGGTATCTCTTCATAAACTCTTAAAAGCAAGTAAAGTTCATCATCACTAAGCTTTGTAGACATAAGCAATGATTGAAACTCATCTAATATAATTAATGCATGCGCATCTTTTATATAAAGGAAATCTGATATTGCTTTTAATACTTCAATAGTAGCATTACCCCTAACCGGTATATTCATTTCCAACTCTGATACTATCCTAGATAGTATTTGATGTAAACTCGGAGCTCCATAAACATTTATGTAAACAGGTTTGAAGTTCATACCCTTATCTTCCGCTTTTTTAAGTAAAATCCTTGAGACATACTTTGCTAATGTTGTTTTCCCTATTCCGACCTTACCTATAGATCCGTAAACAACAGAAACATCAGTAGAACCTAACCCTTCTCCAAGCCGAGATAAATATCTTGAAATTAAAACATTAGCTTCATTATCTCTAACTAGTAAAGTTGATGGTATGTATGTTTCGTCAAATACGGCTCTATTTGCAAATATTTTTCCTGCCATCAGGTAACCCCTTCCATATCATTGTATCTAATAGTAGTTATCACTTTCAGTAACCTCTTTAACTAATCTCACTCCCGCAAGTGAAAGTATTTTTTAAGAAATCTGATATACTTTTTGCTAAATTAATAAACGGTAATACATGACGGCCCGCATTTTCTGATAATACCGCTTGCTGATATATAATTTTCTTCTATGCTCTCTAAAACAAGGGCATAATTTGATTTTTTAGTTAATTTATAACCGTTATTAATAATAATATTAGAAATATCCTCTTCTTTCACTTTTTCCTTCAAAGGTTCCCTAAGATGAACTATCAATTTTATAAACCCTTTAGGTAAATCAGATAAAGATTTTTTTATAACTAAATCTAATTTATTATCACATATTTTAACAGGTATAACTCTGCTAATGAAAGCATGACTATATAAAGAAAAATTCTTTATAACTTCATATAATGAAGCTTGCCTTAGATAAATTAGATAAACTCCCTTGTATTTTGATGGAACTATTGATGCCTGATAATCTTTTTCAAACACGGTATCGCTTATTTCTTCAAATGCCCAGGATTGCTTATTAGGCAATGAAATAGCTATCAAACTTGGGCAGACGGGCATATCTCTTTCAGAAAACATTCATGGCACCTCGGTTTTTTTGATTTACAATAGCTCCTCCCAAAGGTTATCATCAATTTATGTGCATTTCTTGATAGTTCCTTCCCAAAAAAGTCCATAAGAGCATTTGATATATCTTTATAAGACTTTTTATCTGATAAACCCCATCTTAATGCAATTCTCTTAATATGTGTATCAACTGGAAAAACAGGAAACTCTCTAAAAAAAGATAAAAATACATCACAAGTTTTTTCGCCAATACCGGGTATTTCCATAAGTTCTTTTTTTAGTTCCAATGGATCTTTTTCTATTAAATATTGTTCTCCCTTACCTTTTATGAACTTAGCAAGCTCAATAATGGACCTAGACTTTTGTTTAGGAAGACCTGCAACCCTTATAATTTCTGACAATTCATCTACGCTTAAATTCATTATATTATTGATATCTAATTTAGTTTTCTCATAAAGATTATTGTATGCCCTTATCGCATTTTTATCTGTAGTATTTTGGCTTAATATAATAGAAACTAGTATTGAGAAAGGATTTTTATTTTTATTCAAAGCAATCATTGGGGAAAATTCGTTCTCATTTATTGTTAAATGTTTTGCCAGCATATCATATACTTCCTTTCCATTAGCCTTAATCCTATTCACAATCTGACCTCCTCCCCGCCCTTCAGGGCGAGGTTTGTCGTTCGCTTTATGATATATAACCATTTTCGCATAGAGAGCTCTCGTTCATTGAGCATTTGCTCTCACTCGGTTTGCCTCAGCACATCTCTATTATTAATTAAATAGAAAACTTATTTATTTTTAAAGCTAAGAGCATTAATATGTGAACTATAAACATTGTTGGCATGTCTTTGGTGCAGAAAGATGAAGGAAATTAAGGTAATGATTCAGCCTATAGGTAATATTAACTTGGAAGAAACAAATTATTTAATAGAAAATTTACCTCTTCACTTTCCATTTCCTATTAAATTATATCCACATTTATGGTCATTACAACCTCCTTTCAATGCATATGATATAAATAGAATGCAATATGATGCTGATCAAATAAATAAATATGTTTATTCGAAATATAAAGAATTTTTAAAAGTGCCAGAATTTTATATATTAGGTATAGCAAGTTTTGATGCATACTATAATAATTTAAATTTTGTCTTCGGATTAGCAAATACTGAAATAAAGGTAGCATCTGTTTATACAAAGAGATTGAAATCAAATGAGTCATCTAAATACAATGAAAGATTACTAAAAGAAAGTATTCATGAGCTAGGTCATTTATTTGGATTAGATCATTGTAGTTCGTATAGATGCGTTATGAATTTCAGCAACGAATTAGCTGATGTAGATAATAAAAGTGCTGATTTTTGTGAAAAATGTAAATCAAGTCTCGTTTCGTTTTATAAAAAATTTAATGCCTAGAATTCAACCAATAATCAAGAGCCCCTATTACATTTTCACCAGATTTAAGAGTGTTCAAAGACATTAATGTATTTACCTCTACAATACCCTGAATCTTCATTATATTTTCTATAGCTTTTGATACCTCCCTTTGAGAAGGGGCCAGCATTTTTACTAAAAATTGATAAGAACCTGTAATTTCATGTATTTCTACAATATAATCCAAATCAACCAATTCTTTTTTTATTTGAGTTATGTTTTCGGCTCTTGCTTTTATTAATAGAAAAACCGTTATTGAAAGTCCAATCTTCAAAGGATCTACCTTTATTGTGAACCCCTTAATTATTTCATTTTCTTCTAATTTTTTTATTCTTAAATATATTGTAGCTTCGCTCAAATTAAGCTCTTTAGCTAGTTGCCTCCATGGTTTTCTAGAATCACTTTCAAGTGATTTTATAATAACTATATCTTTATCATCTATACCTCCTTGTCTCATAGAATTAATCCCCCATATAATTCATTAATTTAAGAGCCAAATCAGGTCTTGATGCTAAAGCTTTAATAATTTTAAATTTGCTCATACCTCCCAAAGCTACTTCAGCGTGAACTTCTGCGGGCATGCTTGATAATAATTCCTTTCTTTTACTTCTATCCATAGACTTTACCCTCTCCAAAATTTTTCTTTGTATTTTAATGGAATTTGTTATTTTTAGCTTAGATAGACGATCCTTAATATCATATCCGTTAATTATAGAATTAGCGAGTTCTATACCAGAAATTAATGATGGCCTTATTCCTTCACCGGTTAACGGTAAAACAAAACCAGCCGCTTCACCAATCTTAGGAAAATTATAATCAAATTCAAAATCAACGCCCCCAACCGCTATCTGTGCCCCTTTAATTGATGAAATCATTCTAGATTCTTTCAAATACTCATTATTATCTATAAACTTGTTCAACAATTTAATCAATTCCTCAACATTTCTATATCCGCCTACACCAACCTCGATTTCATCACCTAAAGGGAATATCCAATAATATCCTACAATATCTGTATCAAAAAATATAATTAATTTTTTTGATCCTTCCAAATTTTTTGATTTAACGATTGTCTGAACAGCATCTATTTTTTCTCCCTTATAAAATGGAAAACCTCCCGCTATGATAGCACTTTTTAATTCCTTTATATTACCGTTTTCTCTTACATTGTGTTTTAATGAGTTAAAACCCGAATTTTTTATTAATTCTGAACCAGACTCTATAATTAAAGATTCTAAGAAATTTTCTTTGTCTAGAATATACCCTTCTAAGAAATTTTCTTTGTCTAAAACCATAGTATCATCAACATACATTGTTACCCCATTTATTGTTTGAATTATATTTTGTTTGCTTATTTTTATAGGAAGATCTTTTACAGATGGTACACCAAGACCACATGGTTTTATAGCCAGCCTTTTATTAGCTTCATAAACTTTTACTTTATATCCATTTTTAGATAGAACATAAGCTGCAGCTGCACCAGCTGGACCAGATCCAATTATATTATATTCTTGCACTTTTTTCCTCCCTTTAATAAAAGCCAAAAACAAAAGTATAATTCTTTAACTCGATAAAGGTTAAGGATGCTGAAGTCCCCTTTTATTAGAGAAGGGATGGATAGCTTACTATTGATAAAGTGAACGACAAG
>NZ_JAWDMQ010000043.1:0-10897 GCF_046536515.1 Caldisphaera sp.
ATAATATATTCTGTCCCATTATCACACAAAGATCCAGTTAATTTAACCTTAGATCCTTTTACTTACTCATTTGCAATTGGTGGAAAAGATGGAATACCATATCCATTTGATGTCAAAACTGCTAAAGAGGCTATTGAATTTTTAAGGAATGCATTAGATGAAGCTAAAATTAATGATAATATTAAGAAAAATGCTATGCAAAGATTAAACATGTTTATAAAAAGAATAAGATTTGAATAAACCCTTTCAATCACTTAAGGATTCCTTAAGATTGCTTTTTTATAAAGGGTCTTACCTTTCACCTTACTATAAATTAATATCCATAATATTTTTCTAGGCCAGCAATAGTTTAAAAAGCTTGTTAATTAAAAAGATTTGTTAATTATTTCAATGATTAAAATTTTTATTGATTATTATTTATAAATAACAGGGGTAAAGGTTGAAAATAAAAATAATCCATATAAGCGATATACATTGCAATAACGAAATGCTAAACAAAATAAAAGATTTAAATTATGATATTCTTATTTCATCAGGAGATTTTGAATGTTTAGATAGTGCAGAAATTTTTTCAAATATTAAAAATGCTATTGCTGTAACAGGAAATCTAGATGACGTTTCTATAATGAAACATTTATTAAAAAAAGGCATATTATTAGACGGAAAAATTAAAGAAATTAACGGATTTAGAATTGCTGGAATTGGCGGTATCGATCCAAGGACTAACATTACATCCTTAAAAAATGAATTTTTGAAATCAAATCTTAAAATTGATATCCTTATTTCCCATAACCCGCCTTACGGAATATTAGATAAGACCTTTTTAAAAATAAGAGCAGGATTAAGGGAATTAAAAGAATTATCAGACATTATAAAACCTAAGTTATACTTATTTGGTCACATACATGAAAGCCCTGGTATTGAAGAATTGGGCAAAACAATTTATATAAATCCAGGTCCTTTGGATTTAGGAAATTATGCTGAAGTAACTTTAAACGAAAATATTATTGCTAAAATTAAGAACATAGCTAGTCTTTAAGAAAATTAACTACTTCAGGCATGGTCGCATCAAATTCATCTATATTTTTTGTAACTTTATTGTATTTTAACCTTAGAAGTTTCCTTATTTCCCCATACAAATACCTATAATCTAGCAAAAAATAAACACCTTTATCATTTGGAAATCTTATAGCTCTTCCCAAAGCTTGTTTAATTCTAATGTATGCAGCAACTTTATATAAATAATATTTAGTTTTAGTTAATCCTAACCTTTTAGATAAGATTTGTTCATGAGCAGTCAAGTACGCATCTTTTTGAGGATATGGAATCCCTATTATAGCTACCACCTTTATTTTGCTCCTTCCATTATTAGTTATTTCAATTCCTTCAGTTATTTTACCTCCTGCAACAGCATTAATCACAAGTTTATCGTTTTCATATGCTTTATTTATTACCTCTTCCAATGAGGTATTTTTATTTTCATTTATGTAATTAGTTTGGCCATCAAATCTATTCCCTATTTTATCCATCAATTCATAACTCGGATATACGAAGAGTTTTATTCCATCTAATTTACTAATCTGGTTTAAGTAATATGAAATCCTCTTATACATGCTCTCTCCTCTGGTCTTATAAAGAGTAGAAACGTCTCCCGATACAATAGTTAGAGATTTTCCTATCTTACCTTTAATGCCTAACATTATTTCTGCGTCAAAAAATATCCTTTCTCTATTTATGTTCAGCATTTCACCTACAAAATCTCCAGGAGGTATTGTGCCACTTAGTAATATCGCAGATTTTACCCTCTGTAATGGCTTATTGACTACTGTAGAAGGATCAAGGGGCATTGATATTAATCTATATATACCATCTTCGGTTGAAATAAATAAATAAGAATAATCATTTTTAAGGCTCAACAACCATGATAACAAGTGAGATAAATACACCTTTATACTATAATTTATATTAAAGAATTTTTGAAACTTTTTGTCTCTAATTTCTTCTGCTACATCAGAAATTATATCTATATAATTTAAAGCTTCATTAAATTTTTCTTTTTCAATCCTTTTTACAACATTATCCAATTTTGGCCTCAATTCTTTGCTTAAATTATATATGTTAGAAATCACTTTCTCTACTTCTGTATTAGAATATCCATATTCTTTTATTTCATTTAATGATTGTTCTATATCTCTTAAAGTTATGCTGGTCTCTAATATACTATGAGCATACATAAGGCTATGGGCTTCATCTATAACTACAATAGATTTTTCCAAATTCAAAAAATCTAAAACCCTTTCAAATATCTCATCTTTAAAATAATAAGGATATGTTGCTATTATAAACCTGGTATTTTTTGACAGCTCAGCTAATGAAAAAAATGGGCATGATTTCGTTTTATCGGCTATTGCATTAGCTTGTTCAATACCGCTAAAAGTTTCCATTTTCTCAATAACATCCCATATTTCCTTGTTATCTATTTCAATGCTTTTAGTATAATAATTGCATAAACCCTTAATCCTAGCAATTCTACAATTTTCCCAAAAATCTTCTGAAGAAATGTCGTTTTGATTTTTAAAAAGAGGGCAAGTCCTTTTTGCACTGAATAAAAAAGAATAATCTAAGTTAAACCTTTTCAATTCCCTTATTACAGAATCCATTTCATTAACAGTTCTAACAAGCCATAAAATTTTCTCTGCATTGCTTTCAATTATTCCTTTTATAACCGCTGCAGTTTTTCCGAAACCTGTAGGAGCATTTATTATAGCTATGCTATTTTTTTCTATAGCATTTTTTACTAAATCTGAAATTTCTTTTTGCCCTGGCCTATATTCATTGTAGGGAAATTCTTTATTCTCCCAAGTAGACAATTTTTATCATCCTCTTCCTGGGCCCATCTAGCTCTATAAATAATATCCTCTGCCACGTACCTAAAACAATTCTATTAGAGGAAATCAATAAAGTTCTTGAATTCCCAATGAAACTAGATGCTAAATGTGCGTGAGCATTATCATCTATTTCATTATGAAGCCATTTTCCTCCAGGCTTAAATATATCAATTATTATTTTCTTTAAATCATTAACCAAATTTGGCTCAAATTCGTTTATAGTTATGGCGGAAGTTGTGTGCTCAACGTATAGAATTAGTATTCCATTATTATAATAATTTTCTTTAACAATGGTTTCTATTTTGTCTGTAATATCTATAATCTCTATCCTATCGCTAGTCCTTAATTCTAACTCTTTTATCTCAATTTTCAAAATTTTCCCCTAATATTTATAATACGAGTATTACTTTTAGCTTCATTAGAAATCTTAATAAATCTTACATATATAAAATGAGGTTTTGGCTCATATATATTATAAGAATTAATTTTATTTAAAATTAGATTTATATATATTTACATAAAAATTTTTAATTTTAGATAAATTTACAATTTAAAGCCTGGTCCTGAAGGGCGATGAGAAGGTCAGTTATTAATCTAACAGTTAAATTTATATATTAAATTATTAAAATTTATTAATAAATTTCTTAATGGCTAAGAGCAAGTTGAAGATAATAGAGGAAATATCTTAGAAGAAAACTTATAATATAATATTTGCAGCATTTACTGTTGGTTTATTGCTTGAAGGCAACATTTTTTCGCTTGCCTTTGCTGCCATTTATTGATATCAAGTAACACTTTATTTGGGAAAACTATTGTTTTCATGCCCTATTTATGGCTTGTTATAGGTATTTCTATAGGAGGTAATATTTCAGATAAGGTTGGTAGAAAAGGAACCTTTATTTATTCTATAGCAATGTATGCAATTGGAGATATATTGCTAAATTTAAGCATTAACTATGTCTCTTACTTTTAATATATTTAGCATTATTAGCAACAGCTTATTCCAAGATGAATAAATTATGACAATGGCCTACAAAATATTCCCTAGAAAGCATAGAAGCAAGGCAATTTAAGTTTAATAAAAACAAATACACCCATTAATGAGTATTTTAGCTTATAGGCTTAGCAATACAAATTATAAAAGGGGATATAAATGGACAAACAGATTCAAAAGGATCTTCCTTTTAGCAAGGTTGCTGAAACTTTTGATAACATGGAAAAAATAACTTCTAGAATAGCATTGACCCAATTATTAGTTAATTTAATAAAAGATACCCCTCCCGAAGTTATAGGAAAGGTTGTATATTTAATCCAAGGTAAGCTTGGCCCAGATTGGAAAGACATACCGGAACTCGGGATCGGTGAAAAACTCATAGTTCAAGCTCTATCTTTAGCATTTGGGAAAACTGAGCAGGAAATCAATAAGCTATATAATAACATAGGTGACTTAGGTAAATTAGCAGAAAATTTTTCTCAGGGGAAGCAGAAGAAAGGAAGTCTTATGGCTTTTATAGGCGAGGAACAGAATTATTTAACAGTTAGCAGAGTTTTTGACACTTTTTTAAAAATCGCTTATTCCCAAGGAGAAGGAAGTAGAGATTTAAAGCTAAGGCTTATAGCGGGTTTGTTAAAAGATTCTCAACCAATAGAGGCGAGATATATAGTTAGATTTTTAGAAGGTAGATTGAGACTAGGCGTAGGAGATGCAACAATTTTAGATGCTTTATCTATTTCTTATGGAGGTAGCAATTCATATAGAGAAATAGTGGAAAGAGCATATAACTTAAGAGCTGACTTAGGTGAAATAGCAACAATAATAGCCAAACAAGGAATAGAATCAATTAAAGAGTTAAAGCCAGAAATAGGAACACCAATAAGACCTATGCTTGCTGAAAGGCTAAGCGATCCAGAAGAGATATTGCAAAAGGTTAATGGGAAAGCTTTTGTTGAATATAAATATGATGGTGAAAGGGGACAATTTCATAAGGATGGAGATAAGATAAAAATCTTTTCCAGAAGGCTTGAAGATATAACTGATATGTATCCAGACGTTGTTGAGGCTATTAAAAAGAGTATAAAAGCAAATAAGGCAATACTCGAAGGAGAAATAGTTGCATACGATCCAGATACCGGAGAATTAAGAACATTTCAAGAATTAATGCACAGGAGAAGAAAATATGATATACAGAAGATGGTTGAAGAAATACCTGTTAAAACATTTCTATTCGATGCATTGCTTAAAGAAGATGAAGATCTAACTAGGGAGGTTTTACCATATAGAAGAAAAGCTTTAGAAAGCATTGTTGAGGAAAATGAAAAGGTTAACATAGCAAAATATATAGATACTAATGATTCAAAAACTCTATGGAATTTCTTTTTAACTGCTATATCAGAAGGCGCAGAAGGAGTTATGGTTAAAGCAATTCATAATGAAAGCATCTATAGAGCTGGAGTCAGAGGTTGGCTATGGATAAAATTAAAGAGGGACTATAAGAGCGAAATGACAGATACCGTTGATCTGGTAGCAGTTGGAGGTTTTTATGGCAGAGGAAGGAGGGGAGGGAAGATAGGCACATTATTATTTGCAGCTTATGATCCAGATAATGACGTATTTAGAACAGTCTGTAAAGTCGGTAGCGGATATACTGATGATGATTTAAACAAGATGTACGATTTGTTTAAGCCCTATATAATTGATCATAAGCATCCAAGGGTTGATTCAAGTATAGAACCGGATCTTTGGTTTGAACCAGTGAAGGTTGCAGAAATAATTGGTGCAGAGCTTACGCTATCTCCATTACATACTTGCTGCTATAATAAATTAAAAGAAGGCGCAGGATTATCAATTAGATTCCCTAGATTTATAAGTTGGAGAGAAGATAAAGGGCCCGAAGATGCCACAACAGAACAGGAATTAATAGAGATGTATAACAGGCAGTTGAAGAAAATTGAAGAAAAACAAGCTAAAGAAGGGATCCAAGAAAGCTAGGCTTGAGGAACTTGTAAAAGAAAGAATAGAAAATTTATACAATATATCAAGCCAAGAGACTATTAAAGGGAATATCGATTATGCTAGAGAATTAAATGAATTAATTTTTAGATTATCATTAAGAAACAAAGTCAAAATACCCTTAAGCATAAAGAGGGGCATATGTAAAAACTGTCACGCAACATTAATACCAGGTATTACATCAAGCGTGAGAATTAGATCCCAAGGAAAAATGCATTATTTAACCATTAAATGCATCAAGTGCGGTTACATAAAAAGGATTCCATTTAAAAAATAAAGAAAAAAATTACTCAGCCTTTATCCTTATAAAAATCTAGTTATTTTTATAAGACTAAAGGATCCTCTTGGGACAATTCATATTTTATTACTTTAATTTTATTACATAGCTAATGTATTTTAATTGATGTTGCACTTAAACAATTTCATTAAAATTCCTAACCATGTTGAAACTATCTTTATAATAAATGAAGCCGCCGGCGGGACTTGAACCCGCGACCACTGGCTTACAAGGCCAGCGCTATCGGTTCCCACGCAGGGATCTACCGGTCTGAGCTACGGCGGCACCACAATTTCTTATATAATTAGGGTTTTTAGTTTTTTTCTGTGGAGAAGAAGAGTTTAGAATTAAAAGGTGTTAAAGTTGGGAAAATACTACGCATTACTTTCAGGGATACATCCAACGCTACCATTAGCTGAGCTTGAGTCACTAATAGAAATAACATCAAATGCAAAAATAATTTATAACTTTGATGGTGTATCTGTAATAGAAGGTCAGTTAAACACAAACATCGTTAATAGATCAGGGTATATTAAAGAAATAGGCTATTTAATAGATTTGTATGAAATCAATAATATAGATTATAATGATATAGCTAAGAAATTAAACGATTTTAATATAAAAGAAGCTAGAGTTAAAGGGTATAGATATAGGGGTTTATCCTTTGATTTAAGTATACCTGAATTAGAAATAAACTTGTCTAGAGCATTAGATAAAATAGGAATTAACGCAAATCCGAGATCAAATACAGTTGTTAGAATTATAATTACAGAAGGAATAGTTTTAGTTGGACTACTTATTTCAAGCCAGGATAACTCATATAAAAATAGAATTGAAAATAGGGTTTTCAGCAGACCAGGCCAAATTGATCAACAATTATCAAGAGTTATGGTTAATTTATCAAGGCTTAATAATTCCATATTTTTAGATCCTTTTTGTGGGACAGGTAGTTTAGCATTGGAAGCTTGTTCATTAAATGCTTCTCATTCGATATGTATGGATATAGATAAAAACATGGTTAATGGATCTATGATGAATATGAAAAGCATTAAGTGTTGCAAATCTTTTTTAGTTGCAAGGCATGATGCTTCCAAAATGCCTTTAAAAGAAGAGAGTATAGATTCTATAGCAACAGATCCTCCTTATGGCAGGGCTGCATCAACAAAGAAAAGAGGATATTATAATTTAACGAAAGCTTTTCTAGAGGAAAGCTTAAGGATTCTTAAGAAAAATTCTTATATAGTTTATGCAGGTCCATCAAGCGAAAAACCTTATTTAATTGCAAAAGATTTAGGATATAAAATTATTGGAGTACATGATATGTTTGTTCATAATGGGCTAAATAGACAAATAGTTGTTGTAAGAAAAATTTAAAAATTCTTAAAAAATTTAACATTTTGGTGGTATGTTGTTATTAACATATAAGTCTAAGTATGATTTTAATGAATTAAAAATAAAATTAGAAAGCTTAATGATAAAGAAAGGCATGAAAATTTTTTCAGTTATAGACCACACAAAAAATGCTAGCAGTGTTGGCATGAAAATCAATAGGTCAATACTTTATATTTTTGGTAATCCTAGAAACGGTACTCTTTTAATGATACAAGATATGAGAATTGGAGTTATTTTACCTTTAAAGCTATTGATATGGGAAAATGAAAACAAAGAATTGCAAATAACTTACTATCCCATATATGATATTTTAAAAGAATTTAAATTAAATGATGAAGGTTTAGCAATGGCTAAAAACATTGACAATAACATAATAGAAATGCTAAAAGAAATAGTTGTAGAATAATTACTTTAAAACGTTCTTTGACTTTATTACTAATTTATAATTTTTATCATCCCAATATACATCGTATATTATAGGTAAACCTGTCGGTATTTCTAAATGCGGTATATCATCTTCTGATATATTTTCTAAATACATAACTATTGATCTTAAGCTATTACCGTGAGCTACTACTAAAACGTTTTTGCCATTCTTTAAATCTAGCATAATTGTATTTTTGAAAAAGGGTACAGTTCTTTTTTGTGTATCCTCTAAACTTTCCCCATTAGGAGGCCTTACTTTGTAACTTCTCCTCCATAATTTTACCTGTTCTTCTCCATATATTCTTGCAGTTTCCTCTTTATTCAAACCCTGCAAATCGCCATAATGTCTTTCATTTAAATGCTCGTCCTTAATAACTGGGATCTTATAGCCCAAAGTAAGCAAGACTAAATCTAAAGTTTCTATAGCTCTCTCTAATTTGCTTGTATAAGCGATATCAAACTCGTACCTTTTTAGAAGAAGCCCGGCCCTTATTGCTTCTTCCCTGCCCTTATTTGTTAATGGAACATCAACCCATCCAGTAAATCTATTTTCCTCATTCCATAAAGACTCTCCGTGCCTTAACAAACATAATATAGGCATTTTATTCACCCATCTTTTTTCTCTTTTTTAACTTATTATCCTTTTTAGTATTTATTCATAAATTAAATTTATGGACACTTATATTGATTATCTTTTCACTATTAGGAGGCCCCCTCCAAGTTTCTTAAGCGGCTGACATGAGTGGCATGGCTATTAGCGACTGCTGGCTACATATGTATAACCCCTTTATAAAAGTTTATTAATGAGAACAATTGTTCTCTAAGATAGTGATACTCAGAATGAAGTACAGAGAGACAAAGCTCATATTCTCGACGGGTATAGGGTGGATGTTTGACAGTATGGACGTACTCCTGCTTTCATACATACTAGTAGCAGCCTCCCACGAGCTTGGTCTCACCAAGGGAGACGAGGGGCTCATAATATTAGTCAATAACATCGGAATGTTAATAGGTGCTATCCTCTTTGGCTGGCTTGCAGACGTGCGGGGTCGCAGGATGACATTCATGTCAACGCTGGTCCTATACAGCATCGGCTTGGGGCTGACGGCATTTGTATCCTCGGCCTCCGAGCTGGCAGTTATACGCTTCTTCACTGGGCTTGGCCTGGGCGGCGAGCTTCCAGTGGCTGCCTCGCTGATCTCCGAGCTTTCACCGCCTAACAGCAGGGGGAGGAATGTGGTGTTGCTTGAGAGCTTCTGGTCAATCGGTGCAATACTGGCCGCAGCCATAGCCTACCTTGTCTTTCCTGGCTTCGGCTGGAGGGCTCCGCTGCTGGCGCTCTCAGCAGTCGCCCTCTACGCCCTTGCCATAAGAGCAACAGTGCCTGAGTCTCCCCAATGGCTCCGTCTCAGGAACCCGACCAGGGCCCAGGCAATAGCTGAGAAGTATGGCGTCACGCTTGAAAGCGTCAAGAGGCACAGCTCAAAGGAGCTGTTAGCCAACGGACTCAGAACTCAAACGCTTGTGCTCTGGACCTCCTGGCTCCTACTGGCCTTTGGCTACTACGGCGCCTTCCTCTGGCTCCCGACCATGCTGACCAGAAGAGGCTACAGCCTAGTGAGGACCTTCGAGTACTCCCTAGAAATGTCGCTAGCCCAGCTGCCTGGCTACCTCACAGCCGCATACATGATTGAGAGGATAGGCAGAAAGCCGAGCCTGTTGACGTTCTTCACAGGCTCAGCTGCTGCAGCCGTGGCTTTTGCTCTGGCCCCCAGTACGGCCTGGCTGCTTGCCTCAGGGGTGGCCCTAAATTTCTTCAATCTAGGCGCATGGGGCCTCATATACGCCTATACGCCTGAGTCCTTCCCCTCTGACCTGAGAGCCACTGGCATGGGGAGCAGCGGCTCAATGGCAAGGGTAGGGATGATAATAGGTCCCCTTCTCCCTGTCTATGTTTCCTTCAGCTTCGCATTATCAATATATGCAGTAGCATGGTTCGCTACCGGCATTCTGATATTCTTCCTGGGCATAGAGACTATAACATTTTTGCGTAACTTTTAAATACTTTTGGTTACTTTTAATTAATGCGGAGTACTTAATGGAGAGATACTTAACGCCTAGTGAGGTTGCTGAAATATTTGGCATGAGTAGAAATGGCGTAATTAAGTGGATTAGAGAAGGTAAAATTAAGGCTCTTGAAATTAACGATAGGTGGAGGATTCCTTACAGTGAAGTAGAGAGAATATTAAGCGGTAATGAAACGGTTAAGCAAGTTGCAATATACGTAAGAGTCTCCTCGAATACGCAAAAGGGCGATTTAGAAAAACAGTTAAACGCGTTGAAGGAATGGGTTAAGAAAACTTTCGGTGAAGTGAAAGTAATAGAAATTAGGGACATAGGTTCTGGGTTAAAAGAAGATAGGAGAGGTTTGAAGAAACTCATAGATCTTGCTAAGAGGAGGCAAATAGATGCAATAGTAGTTGCATATAAGGATAGATTAACACTTTTCGGTTTTGAATACCTCGTAGAATTGTTCAAAGCTTATAAAGTAAACGTTATTGTAACATTTAATGATGATCAAAAGGATTATATGCAAGAGTTGGTTGAGGACTTTGATGAGATTGTTAAATCGTTTGCCTCAAGGATTTACGGCCATAAATCTCACAATTATGAGAAAGTAATTAAGTGTGTTGAAGACGTCGAAAAGAACAGTTAAGTTGGAAATTAATCCTCTCAAGTACCAAATACTATGAATATCTTAACCAGCCTTACCCGTTCAAATTGGTAGAATTGCTTAGGAAAGGGGGCCAAATAAACAAAGTCCATCTTTATTATAAAAAGTGTTATTTCTATACGATCTAGCCGGACAACCTCCTTGACATAACGAAGAGATTTTGCATGTTT
>NZ_JAWDMQ010000044.1:0-10736 GCF_046536515.1 Caldisphaera sp.
ATTAAAATATATGGAGGAGCTGCTACTGTTGTACTAGTTGTAGTAACTTTCTTAGTTGAATAATAATATGCTAATCCACCAGCAATTACAACAACTATTATTACAACAACTATTGCAATTAAAGTTCCTGTGGAAACAGATCTATACCTACTATTATCCAAGATTACATACACCTCTCTAATGTTTATTAGCATATCAGACTATTTAAGCATTTTTAATTAGTTTATTAATAAATTAATAACTAAATATTTTAGAGATAAAACAGTGTGTAAACTGCAAGCCCAAAACAGCTCTGAAAAGCCCATCAGGGCAGGAAGGTTCAGATATGTTGGTCTGAAGGATATGTAATACGACAGCTTTATTTTTAAAAAGTATTTCGATTATTATAATTTCAATTTAAAAATTTAAGCGGAGATTACTTAGTTTATAAATAGGGATAAAAATGGAAAAATTTTTTGAAGATGTTGCTGTAGGAGAAACTTATGAAACTTCTGGCAGAACTATAACTGAAGCAGATATAGTAAACTTTGCAGGAATAAGCGGAGACTTCAATAGAATTCACATGGACGAAGAATATGCGAAGAAAACAATTTATGGCACTAGGATTGCACATGGGCTTCTTGTAATTTCTATGGTTTCTGGATTAAGATTAAGAACTGTAAATTTTGATTCAAGCTTAATAGCGCTATATGGAATTGATAATTTACGTTTTACTTCTCCTGTAAAAATAGGAGATACTATAAGAGCAAAAATAACTGTTACCAAAAAAGAGGAAAAGGAAAAAGGTGGGTTATTAACATTAAGGCATGAAGTTCTTAACCAGAAAAATGAATTAGTTGCTGTGTTTGATTTATTGCTAATGGTATCATATAAAAATAGCTGACCCCCTTTCCGCCCTAAAGAGCGAGACTATTAATTATAAATTTAAAGTTTATAAAAGTATATAAATATCTCTTAGCTATTTATTAATGGGTGGTTAATATTCATGGATAACAATTATTTACCTTTAAAAGGTGTAAGAGTGCTTGATTTATCTCATACTGCATCCGGTCCTTTCGCAACACTGATTATGGCCGATTTAGGTGCTGAAGTGATCAAAATCGAACCTCCAGAAGGTGATGAGGCTAGAAAATTTGCTCCAATAGTAAATGGACTTAGTTCGTACTTTGCTTCGTTTAATAGAGGAAAAAAGAGTGTAATTTTAGATTTAAAAAACAATGAGGATAGAGATTTTCTTTATAACTTAGTCAAAGAAAGTAATGTTTTTGTAGAAAATTATAGGCCAGGGGTTAGAGAGAAACTAGGTGTAGATCCAGATACATTGTTTAAAATAAATAAAAATTTGATATATATAAGCATAAAGGGTTTCAGGCCAAACAGCCAATATAATGATAAACCTGCTTATGACTTAATAGTACAAGCTATGAGCGGTCTTATGCTTACAACTGGTATCGAAGGTGATCCTCCAATAAAAGTTCCTTTTGCAGTTTTTGATGTCATAACGGGCCTTTTTGCAGCATTATATGCTATATCAGGCTTATATTCAAGTATAAGACCTTTTTATACAGAGGTATACTTATATGATAGTGGATTGTTTTCAATGTCATTTATACCTTCGATGTATTTGATAGCCAAAGAAAAACCAAAAAGGCTTGGTTCGGCTCATCCTAGCATTGTGCCTTATCAGGCATTTAAAGATTCTCATAATAAATGGTTTATTGTTGCAGTAGCTAATGATAGACAATGGGAGAAATTATGTGAAGTAACAGGGCTTAATTCATTAATTAATGACCAAAGGTTTAAATCTAATGAGGATAGAGTTAAAAACAGAGATCAATTAATATCTATTTTGCAAGAAGTCTTTAGTAAAAATACCAGAGACTATTGGTTATCCCTATTTGAAAAGGCTAAAATACCATCATCACCTGTATATGATATTGATGAAGTCTTTGATGATCCATATGCTAATTATGTTCTGTTTGAACTAAATCAAAGTTTTGGAAAAATTAAACAATTAAAAGAGCCAGCAACTATAAATGGAAAAGAACCGATTTCTAATATATCTGTTCCTATGTTAGGAGAAAATACGCAAGAAATAAAACAAAGATTTAGAAAAAGTTAATATTAAACGTTTTTATATATCAACAACAAAAAATAAAACCCAACAATTCCCTTCCTGTCTAATTTCCATCTGTGAGTAAGTCATAGCTTTAACTATAGTTCTGTGTTCATGAATATTAGCGTCAAACTTATCTCCGTAAGCAATTGCATTAAGTTTGTTATTTTGTAAATCAACTTTAACATTGAATTTGCTAAATACCAATCCCTCAGAATCAGTATAGTATAGTAAAGATTCTATCCATTTATATAGTAAATTGTATAGGTCTAACCCTTCTATATCTATTTTTACATTGTTTATAGGTTTAACTTTACTTGTGTCTGTTATTATTTCATAAACTCCTAATGCGGCCTGTTCAAAAGCTTCGTTAATTGAATTACCTAATGCTTTTATTAATACATCACTTGTATGATCTAGGAATTCAAACCCTGGGCAGTTTAATTTCACACCCTCCACCAGGAACCCGTTAAGTAATGCAAGGTTATTTACTTTCATTTTCATTATTATAAAGGAAGCAAAGTAATTATACTAAAATAATTAGCAATTAAATTAATAATGCTAAAGAGTTGAATTCCTAAGCCTTGCAATTTCTCATATTTTTGCTTATAAATCAAATTAAAAGAATTACTTAATATTTATCACAATTAATTATGAAATTAATGTAATTTATAAGTCCCTATTATTTTGTATTAATATGGGCGGCGGTAGTCTAGCCTGGATTAGGACGCTGGCCCCCCAAGCCAGAGGTCCCGGGTTCAAATCCCGGCCGCCGCATGTTTTAATTTAAGATATTATTTAGACCAATTTCTTTTTCTATGTTAATTAATAATATTACTCTGTAAACTTTATAATATTATCACAGGATTTAGCATATTTTTAATTTTAATTAAAAAATTAATAATAGTTTTTAACTTTTTAGGATTAAGGTAGTAAAACTTTCTTCCTTGAGGTAGATAGTTCACAATTCATACATAATGAAGACTTCTGCAGCTAGTATAAACCTTAAATATACAAACTATATAGAATAACAGGGAGTTGACAATGCATAGAAACAAGTCAAAAAAGAAAACCTTATTGGTAATATTTGCTATAATATTGATTGTTGTATTCTTAATACCAGTAATAGGATTAATATTTGCACATTAAAATTATTTGCTTTTGCTTTTTCTATACTTTTTCTTTGATATTTCCTTGTTTTCAGACTTTACTCCAAATGTATCTAGAGAAACTTGTTTTTTCTCTTTTTCCTCTCCACTTTTCATCTTACTTATTTCTTTTTCCTCTCCACTTCTTCCTTCTTTTAATATTTCAATTTCTTTTTCTATGTCTTTAAATCTATTGCCTGTTAAGTATTTTAAATCATCCTCATTAAATCCATAAGCTCTTGATAACATAGCAGCTTTCTCTATATTCCCATATCTTAACATAACTATTATATATTGCATTAAATCAGACTTAACAAACCTCTGAGAAGTATGTAACCTTTTAGCCAATAGAGTAGCTATTCTATCTCTGCTTTCTCTTAAACCTTTTAGCTGTGCCATAACTTTAATCCTTTCAGGATAAGAAAATCTATTTTTAAGCAATTCCCCATTTTTTCTTGAGAAAGTAATTCCAGGACCTATTAAGTCAAAAACATATGAAAGCATATCCCAATTTCCAGATTTCGCTCTTCTTAAAAATAATGATGCTCTAGATAAAGAGTCTAAAGCCCTAAATAAATCTTCATAATCACCATATTTCAATGGAACATTATCATTAAACCATGCTATTAAAGTTTCATAATCTTCTTCGGAATTTGTAACTGCTCTTTTAGCTTGCCACGCCTCTTTTGCATAAAAAACTCCATTAAGTGTTCTCCATAAATCGATACTTTTATCCCTACCTTTAATAACAAGCGATACAATATTATATGTTACTTTACCATAACCTTCAGCTACTGACTCTAAATCATTTATGGCTCCTCTTAAATCGCCCATACTTTTCTCTGCAATATATTTTAAGGCCTCTCTTTCACACTCTAGTTTTTCTTTATTACAAATGTTTTGAAGGACTGATATTACCTGATTTAAGGTTAAATTTTTAAATTCAACCATAGAGACTATTTCTCTTAAAGGTCTTAGTTGATCCTTCCAAGGGTCATTAGCAGTTAATATGATTGGGTTTATTGTATTTGGAATTATTTTAATTAATTCATCGATTCCCCCTATATCACCTCTCGGGCTTAAACCATCAACCTCGTCCATTAAAATTAATGTCATTTTTTTAAACAAGGGCCTTTTTTGGGATGCTATAGCAACTCTTTTTCTAATGTCCTCTTTTCTTCTGTAATCGCTGGCATTTAATTCCAGCAACTCTAAATCATATTCTCTAACAATTGCTTCAACAAGGCTCGTCTTTCCAACACCAGGAGGGCCATATAATAGTAAGGCCTTTTTTTCAGGTCTTCTTCCTTCAAGCCAAGAATGCAACCAGGTTAAGATTTGGCTTTTAGCTTCTTCTTGATTTACTATATCGTCAACTTTTTTAGGTCTGTATTTAATTATCCATGGCATTTTTATTTCAAAGGACAAATTTAGGCACCCAACTTCTTGCCCATCATAGAAAGCCATGCCAAAAACGCGCTAAGTTGTATATCTTCATCGCTACCCTCTGCGATTCTAAAATGAATTTCTCCAAGGTAATCGGCTATTAAAACTCTTAATTCTTCGCTTATTTTTAAGTCTGTTCCCATTATTTCTCTATGTATTTGCCTTACCACATCTTCGCCGCTCAAACCATATTCTATCATAACTTTCCTCAGTAGTTCTCTTGCCTCAATGAAATTACCTTTTAAAGATGTTTCTATCATATCTCTAACATCTTTCGGCCTTGCCATACCGACTACTTTAAACACAAGATCTGAAGACACCTTACCTAAATAAGCTGATGCTTGTAAAATATTAATAGCTTTTCTCATGTCTCCTTCCGATATTTCATATATTACATCCAAAGCATCTTCTTCATAGTCAATTTTCTCCTTATCGGCTATATACTTAAGGCGATTTACTATATCTTCTTTCTTCAAAGCTGTGAATCTGAAGAAAGCGCACCTGCTTTGTATTGCATCAATTATTTTAGAAGGATAATTTGCAGCCAAAATAAACCTGGTTGACGCGCTATATAATTCCATGAGTCTTCTTAGAGCCTGTTGAGCATCGCTTGTCATATTATCGGCTTCATCCAATAATATAATTTTAAATGGAATATCTGATGGTGTTTTACTTCTAGCAAATTCCTTTACTTTTTCTCTTATAGTATCTATGCCTCTTTCATCGCTTGCATTAAATTCTAACATAAATTGTTGATATACATCTCCGTATAAGTCGTGTGCTAATGCATGAGCAGCCGTAGTTTTACCAGTTCCAGGAGGCCCAGCAAATAGTAAGTGTGGCATGTTTTTTTCGTTAACGAATTTCATAAGTCTAGCTGTTATATCCTGTTGATTTATTATATCCTTTAAAGATCTTGGTCTATATTTTTCTGTCCATAGAAGTTCTGTAACTGAACTCATTTTTTCACCATATATAATAAGTATTCTCAGAAATTTAAATTAAACACCTCTTGTTATAAAAGTTATATAAAATTAATAAATTACGCTTTAATAACTCAATTTTAACATTCTATCTTGGGTGCCAGAAATGGCAATGAAGAAAACTATCGACAAATTATTTGAAAGTATTGATACATATTTGGGAAAGGCTTCTATAGTCAACTTAAATAAAATAGATGAGCTTGGCTTGGGTAAACTAAAAGAAATACCATATTCTATGAGAATTTTGGTAGAAAACATAATAAGAAATTATGATGGTTTTGTTGTAAGAGATGAAGATGTGAAGAATATATTGGATTGGAGTAAAAATGCGGGTAAAGAAGAAATTCCTTTACATCCTACAAGAGTTGTTATGCAAGACTTTACAGGGGTACCGGCTGTTGTTGACTTAGCAACTATGAGAGATGCATTTAAAGATCTAGGAAATGATCCTAAGCTGGTTAATCCACAAATTCCAGTTGATTTAATTATTGACCATAGCGTGCAAGTTGATTATTATGGAACTTCAATGGCTTTGCAAAAGAATATGGAAAAAGAGTTTGAAAGGAACTCAGAAAGATATAAACTTTTAAAGTGGGCCCAAAAGTCGTTTAAGAATTTCAGGGTTGTTCCTCCAGGAAAAGGTATAATACATCAAGTTAATTTAGAATATTTAGCTAAGGTAGTTTGGATTGGTGAAACAAAAAGAGGACTTACAGCATATCCTGATAGCGTTTTAGGAACAGACAGCCATACAACTATGATTAATGGATTGGGCGTATTGGGTTGGGGCGTAGGAGGCATTGAGGCAGAAGCAGTAATTTTAGGTCAGCCATACTATATGCTTATACCTGAGGTAGTTGGGGTAAAATTAATAGGGGAATTAAAACAAGGCGTTACTACAACAGATTTGGTTTTATATATAACGGAAAAGCTAAGAAAGAAGGGAGTTGTTGGAAAATTTGTAGAGTTTTATGGAGAAGGAATTAAAAAACTAAGCGTGCCTGATAGAGCAACTTTAGCTAACATGGCTCCCGAATACGGTGCAACTATGGGATACTTCCCTATTGATGATGCGACCATTCAATACTTGCTAGGTTCAGGTAGAGATCCTAAGCATGTTGAATTTGTTGCAGAGGCAGCTAAGTTATTGGGTTTATGGTATGATCCAAGCAGTGAACCAAAATATAGCGATGTAGTTGTTATAGATTTGGGTGAAGTTGAGCCATCAATTGCTGGTCCTGCAAACCCTGAAGATAGGATTCCATTAAAGGAAGCAAAAGATGTTTTGAATAACTTAATAAGTAAATATTTGAGTGAAAAGAAAAGAGAACCAAAGAGTATAACGTTAAAGTTAGGAAACGATGTAGTTGAATTAAGAGACGGTAGTCTAATAATAGCTGCAATAACTAGCTGTACAAATACAAGCAATCCTAGTGTTATGATTGCTGCTGGGCTAGTTGCTAAAAAGGCAGTTGAAAGAGGGCTTAAAGTTAAGCCATGGGTAAAAACTAGTAATGCTCCTGGAAGTAGAGTAGTTACTGAATATTTAACAAAATTAAACTTATTGCCTTACTTAGAGGCTTTGGGATTCCATATAACAGGTTATGGTTGTACTGTATGTATTGGGAATACAGGCCCATTAAGAAAAGAGATTGAAGATGCATTAAGGAAAGAAGGATTATATGCAGCAGCAGTCTTAAGCGGTAACAGAAACTTTTCTGGTAGAGTACATCCATTGGCGAATGGGGCTTTTCTAGCAAGCCCTCCTTTAGTAGTTGCTTACGCTTTGGCTGGAAGAATTGATATAGACTTTAATAAAGAACCAGTAGGATATGATCCCAATGGTGAAGCTGTGTATTTAAAGGATATATGGCCTAATAGCGATGAAATAAGAAACGCTATGGAGGTAGCGCTTGATCCTAAAGTATATCAAGAAAAGTATAGTGATGTATTTGAAGGAACAGATTCATGGAACAAACTTGAAGTTAAAGAAAGTGAAACATATGAATGGGATGAAAATAGCACCTATATAAAGAAGCCGCCATTCTTTGAAGGATTAAAAGAAAATGTAGAGGAATTGCATGATATTAGAGGTGCAAGAGTATTAGTTTATGCACCAGATAGAACTACTACGGATCATATAAGTCCAGCAGGTAATATTAATCCCAATTCAAAAGCTGGCCAGTATTTATTGTCATTAGGCGTTAAGCCCAATGAATTAAATTCATGCGGAAGTAGAAGAGGTAACCATGAAGTCATGATGAGATGTACATTTGACAATCCCAAGTTTAAGAATTTACTAGTAAAAGACAGAGAAGGAGGGTACACAATTTATTGGCCTACAAAAGAAATAATGCATATATTTGATGCATCAGTTAAATATAAACAAGAAAAGATACCGGTTATAGTTATAGGAAGAAATCAATATGGTATGGGAAGTAGTAGAGATTGGGCAGCAAAAGGACCATATTTATTGGGAGTTAAGGCTGTTATAGCAAAATCTTATGAAAGAATTCATAGAAGTAATCTAGTTGGTATGGGTATATTGCCGTTAGAATTTATGCCCAATGAAGGACCTGATGAGTTAGGATTAGACGGAAGCGAAATATATGATATATTAGGAATAGAAGAAGGTTTAGCTCCAAAGAAAGTAATAACTGTTAAGGCAAAGAAAGAAAATGGAAAGATTGTAGAATTTAAAGCAAAAGTTAGACTAGATACACCCATAGAAATAGAATATTATAAAAATGGTGGCATATTACAATATGTTTTAAGAAAAATACATAAAGAAAATAAATAATTTTTTCTATCTAAATAAAATATGATAGTTTGCATATTATAGCAAATTTTTTATTTAAAAAGTTACAATATCTTTAAGATAAAATAATCTGACTTCCTCCCCGCTCTAAAGGGCGAGGCTTTCAGTTGTAAATTAATCAAAATATAATATTCATTAGTAATCTTTTTAATTTTAATATTTTAAAAAGGAATACCAAGTAATAATTGAACTATAATTTAAAACTTTTTTAAGGCTTCTTTTTAAACTAACCCCCCGGTGCTCCATGGAATGGTGTATCCTTTAGTCTGACCTCTTCCCCGCCCTGAAGGGCGAGTTCCCTGAGGTCTAGAGGGTTACACCCCTTTTACGGGTGCTACTCTATTATCCCCCAAGCCGATATTGCGGGAGAAATCGGCTCCCGCTCCTCATGTTTTAAGAGTTGATCGGCTTGGAACCCTATTTTATTACACTTGTTAGTTGGGGTAGAGGCGTACCTCATGTTTCAGTGACGCATACCCCTTTAGCAGCTGTCTCAATTTTTAATAAGTTTCTAAACTTAAAAAGCTTTACCCCGCCCCTAGAAGGGACTTGTCGTTCGCTTTATCACTTGTTTTTTCACCACTTTTAAGGAAAAGTTCTCTTAGGTGATCATAGGTTAGTCATACATAATTTTATCTAATATAAAATTTTTATACTTCTTGAATATTTTTTTGACATGAAATTAACCACTGACCAGGGGATAAAAATGCAACTTAATATAATAAAGGAGGTAGTATATAATGAATAATCAGAATAAAGTTTTATTGCCAATAGCTGGGTTTATATCGGCAGCTATAATGACAACGTCATTATCTACATTTGTATTGTTTGCTGGTTATTTTAGTTTAAGGCTAAACGTTAATATACAATCATTAATTCTATGGGGTAATGTCATTTATTTTGCAGGTATGCCTTTAGGCAAAATAATAGGCCGTTTCATTAAATTTTATAAGAACTTGCCTACTGCTTTGCTAGGAATTACTGTATTGATATCATTAACTATAGCATTGATGCCTTTTGTCAATTCATTTGTAGAATTAATGATATTTAGGTTTTTACAAGGTACTGTGACTATATATATGGAAGTCTTTTCCAACATCTACTCTTTTTTATATGATAAAATTTCAACAAGGAATTTGGCTTCAGCAATATCAATCTCAGGAATACCAGGAGGGGTCGCAATAGGTACTTCCGCATATGTTTTAACTAAGGAAAACCCTGTTACCATTTTTACTTTATTTTCATTAATATCTTTATTTTCGTCAATACTATACGTTTTATTAATAAGAAGAAATAAGCCTGTTATGTATAAACTGAAAGAAGAGATTCCAGGGACAACTTATAATTATGGAAGAACTTGGCTTATGGGCTTATTATGGGCAACAATAGCAGGAGGAAATTTGGTTTTAAGTATAGCATTACCACAATACATTTCTTCATATAGTCCTAACGATATAACTTTAGCTATGCAGGTATTTGGCTATAGTGCTGTATTGCTTACTATTATTGGAGGACTAATAGGATATTATTCTAAATCACTAAATAACATGATAAAGGTTATTGCAGTTAGTTATTTATTAAGTTTAATAGGATTTTTAATTATTTCTTATGGACAGCCTAAATATATGTTTTTAGCATTAGCTATAATATTAATAAATGCAGAAGCAATTGTTGTACCATTTATTTATTCAATACCAAGATATTTATATCCAGAAAAATTGGTAGCAAAAGGAACGTGGGAATTTGCTTTAATAGGATCATCGTTTCATATCTGGTCGTCTATTCTAGTTTTGGAAATAGGTTTTTATTTTAGCTTTAGGTTAGTTATGTTAATGCTATCTTTTCCTCCATTATATGGAATAGTTTTTTCATTAATGCTACCTAGATTGATTAAAAATAATATTCTGACCTCCTCCCAGCCCTGAAGGGCGAGGGTTCCCCTCATCTGTTCGGGATTACATCTGTCATCTGAGGGGCAGTCGGGGTGGTCAGAGATCCCCTTTTTTGTATGCTTTCTTTTCAATGTTTAATACTGCTATTGTATCCCTATTAGCCTCAAAACCGCATTTATTACACTTCAGCTTCCTATAACCAACCTCTACAAGCTTTGAACCACATATTGGGCATATTGATGATGTACCTTTAGGATTGATAATAATTGATGGTACTCCCTGCTTTTCACATTGCCAATCTATCCAATGCTCTAGTCTTCTATAGCTTAGAAT
>NZ_JAWDMQ010000045.1:0-10617 GCF_046536515.1 Caldisphaera sp.
CAATGCCTCTCTTTTGCTATAATCCTTCCAATCTTCGCTAACTGTTCTAGATAAGAATAATATTTTCTTACCATCGCTGGACCACTTAACTTTTGATATACCTTGTTTTTGGCTAAATATTTCGTACTCCTCACCACCAATTTTTAAAATATTTAATGATACTTTTTTCTTTCTAACTCTTACAAATGAAATTAAATTATCATTATTAGACCAAGTTGGGCAGAAATCATTTTCACCTTTTGTTAAAGGATAGTAATCATTATTATCATAAATCCATATATTGCTTTTTAATCTATTTTTGTTTAAGTCATATTTTGACACTATGAAAAGAATTTTTTGTCCATTTTTCGAAATTAGAGGGTTAGAAACAAATAATAAGTTAGATAAATCTTCAGGTTTTATCTTTTCGCTCAAAATTCTCTCCCCAATAATATTTATAATAATGGAATAATAAGTTTTTACTACAACAATATTTATAAAATTTAAAAATTTTTAATTATTTATTATTTTTATTTTAATTTGGAATATACTTCCAACAATTCCAAACCAGATTTTACGCCTGCATCATTACTTAAGGGGCTATTTTCAAAGAACTCTTTAACTTCTTTTTCTTTATTTAATCCCAATATTGGTATGATCCACATCAAATTTCTACCTAATATAGCAGTTCCTTCGAATGCTTTATTTAATAAGTTAAACCCTTTTAACTTAAACCAATCCCAGAATACCTCTTTACCATTATCATTTAAAGCGGCCTGCATCAGATACAAAAGGTCTTGTAACTTTACATTGACTTCTCCCCATTCTAGAATTTTCTTTATTATTAATGGATCAGACATATACATCATTGATCTAAGGAATTTTAATCTTTCTGAATCTAGATCAGTAGTTAAGTATTTTTTACTAAGCGTTTCGAAGTCATTAGTAATTATAGCATAAGCAGTATATACAGCCTCTCTCATATCAGGCTCTAACTCTTTTCCAAACATGTTTGACAACTCTTGCGCAAATGATCTATCTAAAATAGCTAATCTTCTAGCCACCAAACCTTTTAAGTATTTTAAGTTGGGATCATCCTTTTTACTTAGTTCAGAATATTGATAATTATGATATTTTATCGATAGATCAATATAGGCCTTTTTATTTATTAAGCTTAATGTAAATAGCTGTGAAGATATTTCATTTACAGGTAAATATGATGTTTCTTTAAAGTATTTATCTATAACTTCTAAGTATTTTTCTTTATTTATTAATCCAGAAAGAAGGAAATTATAGTAATCATTTACTAATCCCCAAATTTCTTTTGGATTCATATTATCAATAAGTTCATTATCTAAATCATAATATACCCTGTAAAATCCCGATCTGTCTAGGTTTAACTTGATTGACTTTATATTGTCTACTTTTATATCAACCCTTTTTTCATTCATTAACAAATCCTGTCTTTTTCCATTTAAACTCATAGATATTGGAATTACATATGTTAAGTTATCAATATTCTTAGCCAAAGTAAATCTTTGCTGTTCTAATACTACTTTGTTACCATGTAAACTTACTTTAACATATGGATAACCTGGTTGCATTATCCAGCTATCCATAATTAATTTAACGGGGTATGAAGTTGTCGTTTGTAATGAATCCCATAAATCATTAGCTTTTGCATTTGAAAACTTAAAATGGTTCAAATAATTATTTAACCCTTTCCTAAAAGATTCTCCTAGAAAATATTCTATCATCCTTAATATGCTGGCCCCTTTTCCATAGCTTATATCATCAAATATACCTTCTATCTCTTCAGGGCTATTAACTTCTACGTGTATTGGATGGGTTGTAGATAATGAATCCCTTACCATAGCACCTCCTGTTTCGCCGCTTAGAAAATCATCCCATAAATTCCATGAAGGTATGAAGGAATCTATTGCTTTAAAGCTCATAAAAGTAGCAAAGCTTTCGTTTAACCATAAATCATCCCACCATTTCATAGTAACGAGATCTCCGAACCATTGATGAGCAATTTCATGAGCAACTACCTCGGCTACTCTTTTCATTTGACCTAAATCAGAATCCTTTGGTACTAATAGGGCCGACTCCCTAAATGTTATAGCTCCCCAATTTTCCATAGCACCAAAGGCAAACTCTGGAACAGCTATAAGATGCATCTTTGGCAAAGTATATGGTATTTCGAAATACCTCTCATAAAAATCTATCGATTTCATTGCTGCCCATGCAGCAAACTCTCCATTTTGAGATTTATTGGGTATCGTTGCAACAATTATTTTTCCCTTGCTAAGTTCTTCCCATTTTCCAATTCCTAAATAAATTAAGTAAGTAGACATCTTGGGAGTCTCATAAAAGGTAACAATTTTCTTATCCCCCTCTATATCAATTTTTTCAATAGGCATATTAGATATAACATGAAGATCTTTAGAAACTCTAACTTTTATTTTAAATGAAGCCTTATAGCTTGGTTTGTCAACACAAGGAAACATTTTCCTCGCATGAACAGACTCGAACTGCGTTGAAATTACATAGTCCCCATCATATTTTGCTTTGTATATACCCACCAATCTCTCTATAGCTTCTCCTTCAAAACCTACTTCTAAAACACCATTAAAAATGCCTGTTTTTATTATTACTTCATCTTCGGTTTGCTTAAAATCTACATCATTTCCATTTACTTTTACATACTTTATTTTTAATCCTACAGAATCTAAAACTACTTGATCATTAGTACTTAGCTCAATTTTTTCTATACCATCATATTTTGTTCCATTAAAATCCATAAATATATCATACTTATATACTTCAAATCCTTGATAATAGGCCATTTTTGCACCCAATTTATAATTTTAAAATCCTAGAATTTAAACCTAGTTTAATAAAATTGCTAAGATATTTATCGTAGTTAATAATATATGCTAAATAATAGCTAAAAAATCCTTATATTAAGAAAATCAGTAAAATTGATAGAAATTAATACATTTATTATTTTATTTAAATTTTTTAATTTATTACGTAATTAAGAAAAGCTTCTTTTTAACTTACTTTCTCCTCACCCTAAAGGAAGAGGGTTAGGTTAGAGTAGTTCATTGGTTTATTATCTATGGTCTTAATCTTCATCATTTTATTGCTAGCAGTATTTTTCTATTTTCTAACCCCCCCCCCGCTTAATTTGTCTATCAATGGACCAAGGCTGAGTCTTCAGTTAATTAACCCTATCCCTCATCACAAAGATCTTTTTGGATTCTGACCACTTTCCTGCCATGAAAGATTCCTTGATGTCTTGAGAATTATATCCCTTCATGTGTTATACTCTATTATACTATCTGGTATTGTTGGAGTAAAGTCGGCCCTCATTCTTTATCTTTTAACAGTTGACCTGAAAATATTATATTCTCAAAAGCAATTTTAGTTAGAGTAAAAACGTACATTTCTGTGATGATTACTCGGTTAACAGCTATTACAATTTTTTAACGTTTTTAATTTAAAAATATACCTTTCAGAGAAGTGGGCTTGTCATACTTTTGTAAAGCTTAGAGAAAAGTATAAACGCTTCCCATATATCCAATATAAAGGGTGAGCATATGATCAGAAAATACCTGTTAACAACAGCACTTATATTTATTATAATTGCAAGTATCGCATTACCATTAACTACAAAAGCCGATTACATTGATGAATCACAAAGTATCAATAACACTTACATAATAGTTTATCCAAATGCTATATCATTTCTATTCAATGGTACAAAATATATAAACACTGAAGGTAATGGAAGTTTAAGTTTGAGTTTGCTCTTTTTAAGCGGATCAAAGGTGTTAAAATTAAACGTTACAAAATCTACCGAAAATAATGAATACAGATTAAGCGAGTTCAAATATTATCACAATTCTAATGGTGGTGAGGGGCTATCAAATTATTCTTCTTTATATGAAAGTCAATATTTCAATATGACATCTAATGGTTATCTAAAAATAACTGCTAATCCATCAAACGAAATTTATTATATTAATATTTCAATTGCTGCAAGTTGGCAGGGATCATTTAATAATTCTAACGGTGAGGCATATAATAAATTGTATGGTAACTTTAACAACTTATTAAATAATAACGGTGAAAATGATGAGAATTCCATAAACTTCTACATGAATTCTAATAATTTTGCTAAATATATTCAAGGTATTAATTTTATTGAATTATCTAATCTTTCAAATGATAATTTATTAAAAGACCTAAACATAACTGGATTAAACATAACATATTACAGTGTTAATTTTAATCTAAACTCTATAAGTATAATAATAAATGCAACCTTCAATTCAACAGAAGCTACAAAAAACAACGCAAGCATGTTAGTTAATAGCCTAATTAATAACTTCCTTAAACCTAAATTTGCAAGGATAAACTCATATTGCATTAACAAAAATGGAATGCTCGACTTAAACCTATTTGCAAACACAAGTATTAATTTAACATCTATGTCTATGCCTTACAATTTTAATTTATCTTCATTAATATCATCTCTAAACATACAACCTATAAGTCAATTTAACTTATCTATAATTAAAAGAGCATTAAATGCTTCTTCTGAAATAATAAAATATATAAACGATAACTATGAAATAATTTTACCAAGTTCCTTAGAATTAAACATGACATATAATAACAATGATAGCTATTACAGCATCGAAACACCAAAAATTGCTTATAAAGGATCAAGTACGGCTAAGGAAAACTTGGTCAGTATTAATTACCTAATAGGAAATGTATCTGAAATACTACAGCAAAACGGTTTCAATGAGGCATCAGATAAAGTCTTATCTTTAAACAATATTCAAGTTAAATTAATTGGTGTTGGAGTAAAAGTTAAGCCAAATCAAACAATTATAGGCAACTTAAGCCAAGTTAGCGTAACTGTAAATAGTAATTCCAATACAACAACTCAAGAAGCTATAGGTGGAACATTAGCAGTAATTATATTAGCTGCTGTATTAATTATATTAATCAAAAAACACTTATAATTACCGGTGTAATTAATGCTGTATAGCAGAACATTAGCAATAGTAATTATTTTTTCTTTTTTAATCCTCGGATCCTTAATGTTCTCTCTATACGGGATAAGCAATAAATTAGATGAAGGGATAATAATAAAATCAAATTCTAATTTAATCTATTATATACCAAATGACAATAAGCAAATCAGTGTATTAAATAATAATAGCGAAACGTATATAATAATTGGAAAGACTGAATATCAAATTAATCAGCTAGAAAGTAATTTAGCTTGCAGTTACAAAGATTATTACACAGCTATATCAGGTTATTATAATAATCCTTCATTAACAATTTTTTATAATAATGGTAGTTATGTTATATACAACTTAAATGAATCACCTACAGCTCTTTATTGCACAAAAAATGAAGTAGTATTCTCTGGTCTCAAGCAAGTTAATCCATATATAGGCTTCCTAAATCTTAGCAATGGCTTATTAAAAATTTATAAAATAAACATATACTTAGGGACACCGAGCTATATAGGTTTTTATAACAATACATATTTCATAACATTTAACAATAATAATGCATTAATTTTTAATGTAAATAAAAGTTATGTTATATCTTATCCAACATCTGTTAATTTATATAGTACTTTTAGTAACAATGAAAGCATATACTTTATAGGCTCTATAGATAATAATTCAATATACGGATTTTTAAGTAATCCATTTAATAATAATTCTTTTGTTATTGGATTAAACTACTATCAAGGATATATTAATATTGGGGTAAGCAAGTTAAACGGATATTCATTGCTTTATAGACCTTATACCACATCGGCTTATATAATAACCGTAACAGAAAACAGATATATACATACTGCTATGATAGGTTTATCTTACCCATTCTCTTTATACAATTCAGGAACCTATGATAAAGGAATATGGTTAACTGGTTCAATAACAATAAACAACCAAAGCTATCAATTGGGACTATACATTAACGGATCAATTAATGGTTATATTGGATATAAACTTCCAGCTGCATATATATTAACATCATCCCCTATAGTGTCTAATGGATTCTTGAGAAAAGTTAATGTACATTTTGAGATAAACAGCGTAAATATAACTCAAAATGAAGTTAAATATGATAAAATTGCTGGTATATCTAATATAACAAATAACATCGAATTTCAATATTTGAAATTTTACATCAATAAATACATAATATTTGGAGAATACACTTTTATTTCTATTTTTATAGGTTTAATTGTTTATTGTGTATTAGCAAAAAGTTATAGGTGGAAATGTTTTTAGTAAAAGGGAGTTCTATATGATAATATTACATCAGTAACTTCCGGTCTCATTATATATTCTGGAGGTCTTTCTCCCTTCATGATTAAGTTTCTTATTTGAGTACCGCTAATCCTTATTCTATCATTTTCACTATGAGGACATATTTTTTCATTCGCCATAGCATTACATTTTTTACAATAAAATGCCTCCCTTATAAACATAGGCGTTATACCTAAATCTGGGAATTCTTCGAATATTTTCCATGCATCGTAAGGACCGTAAAAGTTACCTACACCTGCGTGATCTCTTCCAACTATTATATGAGTTGCTCCAAAATTTTTTCTTACTATTGCGTGATGAATTGCTTCCTTAGGACCAGCATATTTCATTTCCATTCTTAATATGCTAAATATATAGCTATCCTTTGGAAAATAATTAGTTAATAATGCTTTATATGTATCTACTATTACTTCATCTGTAAAGTCTCCTTTTTTCTTCCAGCCTAATAATGGGTTAATAAATAACCCATCTACAAAAGTTAATGCAGCTTTCATAACATATTCGTGACCTAAGTGAGGCGCATTTCTTGTTTGAAAAGCGGCTACACTTTTTATATTTAGATGATCAAACAAAACCCTAGTATCTTTAGGAAAAAGCCTTACTGATTCGTAGGGTTCTTTGATGTTTTTTAATAAAGTTATAGGTCCCGATAATAACTTATTTTTCATATCATAAACTTTATTAACACCTGGATGCTCACGAGAGGTTGTCTTATAAATATAGTAAGCATATTCTTTTTTATCCCATGAATATATTTCCTCTACTCTTATAATAGCTATGGCTTCACTGTTATGCATTAATGAAACCTCATCACCTTCCTTTATATCTTTCAATTCGTTTTCGTCAACATCCAATATAATAGGTATTGTCCAAGGTAGATCATTTTCTAACCTCATATTTTTAATAACTGATTCGTAATCATTGTAACCCATAAAACCTTCAAGGGGAGAGTAAATTCCGTAAGCAATATTTAATACATCGTATGCCCTACCATCATTGATATTAATCTTAGGCATGTTCTTTGACTCTTCTATTAGCCTATCTAAAGATTTTCCAATCCTTGTCCTATCTATGAGCTTACCTCCATGAGGTTTAGATACCATATAATCACCTAAATATATCCTAATTTCTTTAATCTTTCAATTATTTGTTTTTTCTCTTCCTCTGATATTGTTGAAGACATCTTTTCTTGTTCCATGCTCGAAACTACATCTCTTAAAACGTAAATAACAAATTGAGACACACTAGTAAATCCAGTATTTTGAATTAAATTCTTTATCCTATCGTAAAGAGTTATTGGAATTGAAACAGTTGTATATCTTGTATTAGGTTCTCCTATCCTCTGCTTCATTCTCTCACCGTATAATTAAATTTAATTAAGAGTTTAATAATATTTAATTAAGAAAATATATACATCACGATATTTGTTAAACTTATATACGTTGAAGTAAAAATATTAAAATCTAGTAAATCAAAAGCAAACATAGCAATTAAATGGAAGGGTAAAAAATATGAGATGCCTACAAAATGGATTAGTATTTTGGCTGACAGGTCTATCAGGTAGTGGAAAAACCACAATAAGCAATATTGTAAAAGAACTAATAAAGAAAGATGGAATTAGAACTGAAACTTTAGATGGGGATTGGTTTAGACAAAATATAGATCCTGAGGCTGGCTTCACCAAAGAGGAAAGAAGAAAACACCTAATAAAGGTTGCTAACGTTGCAAAGCTTTTAGCTAGAAATGGTATAGTTACTATTTGCAGCTTTGTATCTCCATACGAAGACGTAAGAAATGAAATAAAAAACATTATAAAAGAGGAAGCTAATTTTTATCTAATATATACAAAGTGTGAAATCGAGGAATGTATTAAGAGAGATCCTAAAGGACTATATAAAAAAGCATTAAAAGGAGAAATAAAAAATTTTACAGGTATAGATGATCCTTATGAAGAGCCAAAAAAATATGATCTATTATTGGATACTGTTAAAAATTCCGTTGAATATAATGTTGAAAAACTTTACAATTTTATAAAAGAAAAAATAAATGAAGTTGAGAATCAAAATAAATAAAAGTTTGAAATAGTTTTCGTAAAAATTAATTATATATACAATGTTAAAAAATCCTCTGATATAATTAAAATTGGACAATTAACTAAAATTTAAGAAGCTTGAGGGTAAAATAATGGAAAAAGTATCAGAAATAATTAAGCATAAAACAGACTTAGATGAAATAGAGAACTATTTATTGCACAAACCTTTTCACTACCATATTCTAATAAAAAAATCCTATATAAAAGAACCAAAAACTAAAGGCTATAAAAAATCTTTTGGAGAATATAATGGAGAAAAATTGGATTGGAGAAAAACTTTAATAGACGGAAGTTGCATACACATAAGAGAATATAATGATTATTACATAATCCACAGAGACAGAGTTAATCCAGATGATAATCTACTGAAGCATATTGCTTTAGATTCTTTGAAGGATCTCCCTCTAGTCTTACCATTCTTAATACCAATATTGCTATTAAGATATAATAACAAACTTATTATTAAGAAAAAATTAAGAAAATCCCGTAAATCTGTTTAAATGCAATCTTTTCTTATATAATAATTATCAATTTTTATAAACTGCTCTGGATTTGAAGGAGGGGCTAAATATTTTGTACAATCTTTTAATCCAGCCTCTAAAAAAGCATTGTTTCTATTTCTGCATGATTCACACTTTCCACAGTGATATTCTTCACTCAAATAGCAGCTCCATGTATCGTAAATAAAGTTACCAATAATATCATAGCATGATTTAAAAACATCGCTCTTCTTTAAACCTTCTTTACTTGGTGACCAGATTTCTATTCTTCTTTCTCCCCTAAAATGACAGATTTTAAATGAAGATTGCAACGATTCTATACACTCCGGACTGCAATCAGGATATAATGGCTCGTAAGTATCCTGCCTAGGCACTATATCGTTATAATGAGATCCATAAATCACGTAAACATTTTGATTGTAAGTTTCTGAAATTGTATATGCATATGCAGTTGCTATTGACAACATAACTACGTTTCTTATAGGGACAACAACATTTGGTTTATACGTTTCTTCTACTCCTATATTAATATTTGTTAATTGAGTATTTTTCCAAATTTCCGCCATAAAAGACATATCAATAACTTTATGCTCTACTATTTTCCCAAAATCCTTATTAGATAACGAGTTTAATTTTTCTACCATTTTCTTCGCTATTTCAGCCTCTTTAACGCCTTTCTGCCCATAAAGGAAGGTTAAAGCATGTACATTGCATCCTCTAGAAAGCCATAAAGCAGTATAGCATGTAGAATCAGGTCCGCCGCTCATCACTGATATAGCCCTACAAGGCTTATTTATAGATGGTTTCACTCCTAAACGGTACATTTTTTCACCTTAATTTTACATAAAACATTAGTTAATTTATATTTTTTGTTAAATTTATTATATTAGATTAAGGTTATGCTTATTATAAATATTAATCGAATTATTATAAATAATTTTTATAATAATTTATAATGGATCATTATATTAAAGTTTAGTTCACAAAAAAGCTTTAATAGTTTAATAAACAAATTAAGATAAGGTGCTCAATATGAGCCAAGATAAGCAGGCAGTATACATATCAAAGGAATTGTATAATAAAATAAAGAAATACCTTGAAGACCAAGGAACTTTTAATACAGTCGAAGAATTGATAGAATTTATGTTAAATGAACTTCTCCAACAATCTTCAAGCCAAGTTATGTCAAAGGAAGATGAAGAAAAAGTTAAAGATAGGTTAAAAAGATTAGGTTATATGTGACCTCTTTCAAGTCTTAAAGAGTTCTCAGCGAAGTTCATTGGTTTGCATCTTAACATTCATTTTTATCGCTTCATAGCTAGTCGGTCACGCTATTCAGATCTATTTCTAAAATAAGACCAAGGTCATACTTATACTTATTACTTTATCCTTAATACGAAAAATTCCCTTCCCTTTTCTTGAAATTGGTTAATATATTTGCTCTCCACGTTACAGTAGATAAACCATCTTTTTGGTATTGCAGTAGAAATCAGCTTTGTTCTTCATACATAAATAATTAGCAAGGATTATTTTATAATTTTACCTCAAGTATATTATATATTTTGTAGTAAAAATCCAGATTATAAAAGATAAAATTCATTAATATATTCATGAATTACCGTTTTTCTCTACACTTTCAATCATCTTTATTCATAATCAAGTGTAGAGA